>JBILGJ010000132.1:0-7215 GCA_044351125.1 Micropepsaceae bacterium | reverse complement strand
CACCAGCAGCGACTGGTCGCCGTCGGTGATCAGTCCGGCATTCGACCAACCCCACGAGCCGTCGGGCTGCAGATACGCGAATGTTCCACGGCCGAGGTCTGTAAGGCCCCGTTGATAGGCATACCCTGGTTTGGCGAGTGACATGTGCCGATCCCTCCAGAAACGTCTCCGGGGCAGGGTATTACGAAATCAGGGCGTGATTCAAAGCCTCGTTGCGCCCACGTGAAAACGGCGCCATGGCCTGATGAGCCATGACGCCGGATATCAAGTGGAAGACAGGTGCGTCGGGGCGGTCAAGCCGTCCCTCGGCGATCCCGTCAGCCCTGGCGGAGGTTGACAGCCTTGGGTCCGCGCGCGTCCTGCTCGGTGTCAAACGTGATCGTCTGACCTTCCGAAAGCGAACGCAGGCCAGCCTGCTCGACGGCAACGGCATGGACGAAGACGTCCTTGCCACCGCCATTGGGCGTGATGAAGCCGAAGCCTTTGGTGGTGTTGAAGAATTTTACGACGCCCGTATGGGTAGCCATGGGGTTGTTCCTTGCAAATGCAAAAGGGTTCCGCTTGGGCAAGACGCCCAAACGACGTGAAAAGCTTTAATGTCGTGGGTCAGGAACCGGTCTGCGCGCGAGGAGTTACCTCAGCGAAAAATGGTCCGCACTTCACAAATGTGCAGCCGTCACCCCGCTGATATAGGGGCCTTTGGGTCATTGTGCAAGGGGCACGGTGCCACAAGAAAAGGGGACAGTATGAAATCAGGGCAGAATGGCTCTGTTCCGCCCCGAAACATACTCGGGATCACCCTCTGTCACTGGGCGGGAAGTCCCCGCTCCAGGAAACGCTCGGCAATGGCGGCATACATCGCAACCCCGTTTGCCATCGCATTCTCATCCAGCATCATGCGGTTGGAATGGCAGGGAGCTGCATGGTGGTGGTCGCAACCCGCGGGCGCCACGCCCAGGAAGACCATGCATCCCGGAATGCGCTGTAGCACATAGGACCAGTCCTCGGCCCCCATGACCGGCGAGGGCGCGGGAATGAAGCCGCGCTCGCCGAACAGGGATGTCGCCGTCTCGCGCGCGAGGCTGACCATGCGCCCGTCATTGACGGTGACCGGATATCCCTCGCGGAAGCTGATGGTTCCCGTGGCGCCATGCGCCTCGGCAATCTTCTGGAAGACCTGTGTGATGCCGGCCTTCGCCGTGTTGCGCGAAGCCTCCGACACCGAGCGCAGGGTACCTTCCAGCTCGACCGACTCCGGAATGACATTGTTCGTCGTGCCGCCCGTGATCCGCGCAATGGTCAGCACCACCGGATCGAAGGCGCTGATCCGTCGCGTCACCATGGCCTGCAGCGCCATCACGATCTCGCAGGCGATCGGCATGGGGTCGAGCGCGAGATGCGGCATCGAGGCATGCCCGCCGCGCCCGGTCACTTTCGCACTGATCACGTCCGTCGAGGCCATGAAAGCACCCGCGCGCGAAGTGAACATGCCCGCCGGCACATTGGGCGTGATGTGCAGCGCAAATGCGCCATCCGGCTTCGGATGCCGGTCGATCAGCCCGTCCTCGATCATGCGCAGTGCACCAAAATAGCCCTCTTCACCCGGCTGGAACATGAACTTCACCGTGCCCGCAAGCTTCGCGCGGTTCTTGTGCAGCAGCTTCACCGCCCCGGCCAGCATCGCAGTGTGTGCATCATGCCCGCAGGCATGCATGCGCCCCGGCTCCTTCGACTTGAAGGGGACATCGGTATCCTCGGGCATGGGCAGCGCGTCCATGTCGCCGCGCAGGAGCACGGTGCGCCCCTGCGTCGGGCCCGCCAGCGTGACGATCATGCCCGACGTCGAAGGGCCCTCCTCGATGGTGACATCAAGCCCCGCAAGCGCCTCGCGCACGGCAGCGACCGTCTTCGGGAGATGCAGCCCAAGCTCCGGATGCTCATGGATCCTGCGCCTGAGCGCAACCGTCTCGGGCAGGAGTTCCTTTGATCCCTTGAGCCACGTTTCATCGAGCGTCATGTCGGCATCCCTCCGGTTATTCGATGGTTAGTCTATGCCGCCGCTCGGTCACAAGGGAAGGGCGACAGCCAGCAGTCACGCACGCGTCTTCTGCGCATCCGGCATCGCCACGCCGGCCGTGCCCGAAGGCTCGATCTCGATGCCGAATGTTTCAAGGTAGCGGCTCACCATCATGTAGAAGCCGATCGTGACTGTCAGCTCCTGCATCTCCTGCAGCGAAAGCCGCTCATGGAGCGGGGCGAAAGTGGCATCGCTGGCCCGCACGTTGTGGACCACGTCATCGGTGAACTTCATCACGAGCCGTTGCAGCGGGTCGAAGGCCGGATCATCCGCTCCCGCATGGATCGCCCGGATGAGTGTCTCGCTCATGCCGATGTCGCGACCGATCCGCTCGTGCTGGTGCACCTCATACGAGGCCCGGGACAGCACGCCCACCCGGATGATCGCAATCTCCCTCAGCACCGGATCAAGCTTCGTACGGAACAGCAGGTGATTGCCCAGCTTCAGGAATGCAGGCAGCAGGCCCTCGCCACCAGCCATCATCCGGAAGATGTTGAGAGGGGCCAGTTTCCCGAGGGCTTCCCTTGCGTCGGGGCCGAGAGTTGCTGGATCCGGGTAGGGTACGCGGGCCATCAGGAATTCTCCATGGGCGCAGAGTGGATTTTGAAAGGCTACCCCGCCTGCCCATCGCAGGCAATCCGCCATTGCCTCTGCACGCAACCTCGCTAGATTGCAGCCAAACAACGAATGCACGGGAGGTCCTGATGTACGATTTCAATGGTCTGAATTCGCTTGCCGACATCTCGCGCCAGCAGGCCGCCAAGCGCGGCAATGCGACGGCCTTCTTCTTCGAAGGTCGTCAGACCACCTTCGCCGAGTTCGACCGTCGCGTGAGCAAGGTCGCCAACGGCCTGATCGCCCTGGGCCAGAAGCCAGGTGCGCGCATCGGCTACATGGGCATGAATTCCGATAGCTACTTCGAGGTGCAGTTGGGATCCTGCAAGGCCAACAGCGTCCTCGTCGGCGTCAATTGGCGCCTTGCCGGCCCCGAGGTCGTCTACGTCCTGAACGACGCCGGTTGCGAGGTGATGTTCGTGGGAGCCGAGTTCGTGCCCATGATCGAGAAGATCAAGGCCGAGTGCCCGCGCCTGAAGCACGTGATCGCGATCGATGGCGGCCACGCGTCGTGGCCTGCCTACGACACCTGGCGCGACAGCCAGTCCGATCGAGACCCGATGCTGCCCATCAAGGCGGACGACGACGCCATCCAGCTCTACACCTCCGGCACGACAGGCCACCCCAAGGGCGTGCAGCTGACACACGGCAACTACATCGCATTCTTCAAGACCAGCCAGGACGCCAACTGGGCCGACTTCTCGCCCGGCGATCCGAACCTCGTCGCCATGCCGAACTTCCACGTGGCAGGTGTGAACATGGGGCTCACGACGCTGGCACAGGGTTGCTTCGGCGTAATCATCAAGACCGTCACGCCCGATGCCGTCTTCGACATGGTCGAGAAGTTCCGCATCACGAACATGTTCCTTGTGCCGGCCGTCATCCTGATGCTGGTCCAGCATCCCCGCATCAGGACGACCGACATCTCCTGCGTGAAGCGCATGTTCTATGGCGCGTCGCCGATCACCGAGGAGCTGCTCAAGACCGCCCAGTCGATCTTCAAGGGCTGCGGCTTCTTCCAGCTTTACGGCCTGACCGAGACAGTGGGCGCCGGCACCGCGCTCCAGCCAGCCGATCATCGCGGCAACCTGCTGCGCTCGTGCGGCAAGCCCTATCCCGGCCTCGACATCAAGGTCGTGGCCGAGGATGGCAGTGACGTGAAGCGCGGAGAGGTCGGCGAGATCCTGATCCGTGGCGGCGTTGTCATGAAGGGCTACTGGAACAAGGCAGATGCCACGGTCAAGTCGATCAGGGACGGCTGGTTCTACACCGGTGACGCCGGCTTCTTCGATGCCGACGGCTACCTCTTCATCCACGACCGCGTAAAGGACATGATCGTCTCGGGCGGCGAGAACATATATCCCGCCGAGGTCGAGAACGCCGTCTTCGGTCACGCTGCCGTCGCCGACGTCGCCGTCATCGGCGTGCCGGACGATAAGTGGGGCGAGGCCGTGAAGGCCATCGTCGTACTCAAGCCGGGCACGACCGCAACCGCGGAAGAGATCATCGCCTGGACCCGTTCCCGCATCGCCGGCTACAAGCTGCCGAAGTCAGTCGACTTCATCGAGGCCCTGCCGCGCAATCCGTCTGGCAAGATCCTGCGCCGCGAACTGCGCGAGCCACATTGGGCCGGCAAAACGCGCCGCGTGAACTGAGGTCAGAGAAAGGGTGAGGACCCTGGTCCTCACCCGCCGATCTCGATCGTCATCTGCACGCAGCCTTCCTCGCTGATCCCCTCGCGCCTTGCGGCATCAAGGATCCGCGCCAGTTCGGATGCAAGCAAGGGATCATGGCCGGCCTCGGCCAGCCGGACCTGCGCGGTGGCCTCCACGTCGGCCATCGCCCACAAGCCATGCAGCCGCCGGCAGACATAGTCATAAGCCATGCCCGCAGCACCCACGGCGGGCGCAATCAGCTGTCCTGGCGACAGTGCCCCGCCATGTATCATCCCGCTGCGCCGGTCGATGGTCTTGCACCACCGGTCGAAATCACGCGCGACGACCTGATCAGGAACGCTCTCGTCGAACCAGATGTCGAGGATCTCGACCGAGTGGCGGGCAACCCGCATGGCTTCCTTGAGGGCCGCAGTCCAGTCCGCGCAATGGTGGGGGACATAGGAAAAGACGACCACGTCGAACTCGCCATCGCGAAAGGGCAGGGACTCGGCCGACGCAACAGAAACCTCGAATCCCTCCATCGCCAGCGCGTCGACCGCATCGCTATCGGGGTCAATGCCCGCAAGCCGAAGCACATCGTTGCGCAGCGGTCTCAGGAAGGCGCCGCTGCCGCACCCGACCTCGAGAAGCGACCGGGGACGGCCAGCAACCACGCGCTGCCGGAATTCACTGCGATAGACATCTTCGACGCCAGCCATGGTCTGCATTTCCTTGGATCATATGAGGCCATTCCCGGCGCATTTGACAGGGCGCAGGCGATGCCGCATTCAGCCGTCACAGCTAGTGCATAAACGCGGGAATGGAAACAGCCATATGAGCAAGCCCTCGACGAACCTTCCGCCCTTCAAGCCGCTGCCACAGCTTCCACCCAAGATCTACTCGCAGCGGCGCGCCGACGGATCATGGATCATCCGCTCGCTCTATGACCTCGGCCCCATGCACAGGTCTATCGTGCATCTGCTGGAAGAGCGCGCAGCCACCCATCCCGCGCGGAACCTTCTGGCCCAGCGCACGCCGCAGGGACCCTGGCGCTTCATCTCCTATGGCGAGATGAACCAGCGCGCCGACGCGATTGCTGAGGCCCTGCTCGAACGCGGCATGGGCCAGGAGACACCGCTTCTCATCCTGTCTGGCAATTCGATCGAGCACGCGGCGATGATGCTGGGCGCGATGAAGGCAAGGGTACCTGTCGCGCCCGTCTCGGTCGCCTATTCTCTCTTCAGCCAGGACCACGGCAAGCTCCGCCATGTGGCGGCACTCACCAAGCCCAGGATGGTGTTCGTCGACAACGGCCCCGTCTATGCCCGCGCACTGCAGGCGCTCGACCTGACCAGGATCGAGGTGGTGACGCTGGCTCCGGCCCCGGAAGTTACATCCACGTCGTTCGAGGATCTCTGCAGCACGAACGCAGGCCCCGCCGTGCGTGCGTCCATGGATCGGATCGACCACGCAGCCATCGGCAAGTACCTCTTCACCTCTGGCTCGACCGGCATGCCCAAGGGCGTCATCCAGACGCATGGCATGATGTGTGCCGTCATCGCAGGCCAGGAAGCGCTCAGGGCTGAACCCGTGGACCCTGACGAGGTCACCGAAAGCCTCGAGTGGATGCCCTGGAACCACATCTCGGCCGGAAATATTGGATTCAATGGGAACCTGAATGCCGGTGGCACGATCTATCTGGATGAAGGCAAGCCCATCCCCGGCCTCTTCGAGAAGACGATCGCGAACCTGCGCGAGGTCTCGCCCATGGTCTTTGGCTCCGCCCCGATCGCCTTCTCCATGCTGGCCGACGCCATGGAGCGCGATGACGCGCTGCGCGACCGCTTCTTCGCCAAGCTGCGCTACATGGGCTATGGCGGCGCAACGCTGTCGGATGACGTCTCCCGGCGCATGCAGGCCCTTGCCATCAAGTCGACCGGCCAGCGCATCGCGCTCACAACCATGTATGGCGCAACCGAAACGCAGGGCATCACCGTTGTTCACTGGATAACCGAGCGCGTTGGCTTGATCGGGCTGCCGTTGCCGGGTGTGACCCTCAAGCTCGTGCCCAATGGCCAGAAGCTCGAGGTGCGCGTGAAGGGGCCCACCGTCACCCCGGGCTACCTCAACCGACCCGACCTCACCGAGGCCGCCTTCGACGAGGAGGGCTTCTACAAGCTGGGCGACGCCGCAAAGTTCGTCGATCCCTACGAAGCCGCGAAGGGCCTCATCTTCGACGGGCGCGTGACGGAAGACTTCAAGCTCTCGTCAGGCACATGGGTTTCGGTCGGAACCCTGCGCGCCGAAGTGATATCCGCAGTGTCGCCTCTGATCCAGGACTGTGTCATCGCCGGCCTCGACAAGGAATACATCGCCGTCCTTGCATGGCCCAACATGCAGGCGGCGCGAGAGATCTGCAGCGAACCGACGCTCAAGACGCCCGACGAGATCCTGCGGGCACAGGCAGTCGTCGATTTCGTGCGCGACCGTCTTGGCAGGCACAACAAGGGCGCCGGCGGCTCGTCCGGCAAGGTTGCGCGCATCATGCTTATGACCGAGCCCCCGTCCATCGACGGCCACGAGATCACCGACAAGGGCTACGTCAACCAGCGTGCCACGCTCGAGCGCCGCGCGAAGCTGGTCGAGGCCCTTTACGCGAAAAGCCCGCCACCCGACGTGATCGTGGTCTGATCCCCACTTCTCCCTCCGGTTCGGCTCACGCCCTGTGTCGGAGGGGGGCGAGCATATCGTGAATTTGTAACAACCTGTCGCGCCCGCCCCAATGCCGCCAACGCCCCTCTCTTTGATGGCGAAGGGAGGTCACCATGCACAACGACAGGGCTTGGACTTACATTCTCGCGGACCAGC
>JBILGJ010000131.1:0-7239 GCA_044351125.1 Micropepsaceae bacterium | reverse complement strand
GCCTGACGGCGACCTCGGTGCATTCCGTTCCCGAGGCCGTGTCTGCCAACCGTCCGTTTCGTGCCATCGAAGTTGGACGTGGAGCGGAGGCTGCTGCGGGATTTGCGTTTTAGGCGAAAGGGCCTTGCTCTCGCGTTCGGGTGGATGCTCCATGCCATGAGCCCATCGGGTGCGGCTGCCGGCGACACCGTGGATACGCTGCGCGCCAGTGGTAAGGCGCAGGCCCATGAACTGGCCGCGGCTGTTGCTGTCTGCGTTGATCGTCGCGACACAGACCATCCCGTCTTTCGCGGCTGCTATGACTGGCATTCAGCGGTGCATGGCGTGTGGGCGCTTGCGGCGCACGCGCGCTTGACTGGCGATGATCGCCACAGGGCGCAGGTCCAGGCGCTGCTGACCGCCGAAGGTATTGCTGCGGAACGCGCCTATCTCAAGGCGCATCCTGAATTCGAGATGCCCTATGGGCGGGCGTGGTTCCTGCGCCTGGCCGTGGACTACAAGCGCGCCTTTGGCGATGACAGGCTGGATGCGATGGCGAACGAGGTGGCCGACAGCCTCGTCGCTCATTACACGAAGTCACCGCCCGATCCGCTGGCCACGGCTTACGACAATGCATCGTGGGCGCTTATCAACCTGCGCCTCCATGGGGTCTTCGCGGGAAGGGCCGATGTCGTGCGCTTCGTCGATGAAGCCGTGCGGGCACGTTTTCTCGGTGAGGCGGCGTGTCCGCTGGTGGCGGCCGAAGTCGAGACGCGCGAGTTCATGGCCATCTGCACGAACAGGGCATGGCTGGTCGGACAGGTCCTGCCGGGCGATCGTTTCAGGCCCTGGCTGAACACGTTCCTGCCTGCGTCGCTGCCCATCTCGCCCATCATGGCCCCGGCCACGGTGCACCAGGCGGGTCTTAACTTCAGCCGTGCCTGGGGGCTGTGGGGGCTTTATGTGCGGACGGGTGAGGGGCGTTTCCTTGAGGCTTATCGCCGGCATTACGACGAGGCCTATGGCCGGCGGGACATCTGGGACGGTGATTATGACAAGTACCGGCACTGGATCCCGCAGTTCGGCATGATGGCCCTGGTCCAGCTGCATGACGAGGCGCCGCCTGTCGCGCCTTGACCCCGGCGCTTCCCGCGTGCCTAAAGTGCGGCCATAAGACACTCCAGAGACGCGGGAGCAATCGCGGTGGTCAAGGTTTTCTCGCCTATGCGGCCCATAATGTCCGCCTTGCTGGCCGTTGCCTGCGTGGTGCTTTTCGGACTGTTTGCGACGGCTTTGTCGCCGAGTGCCATTGGTGCCGGCCGCAAGCTGATCGTCGAGAAGGAATCCCTTTATAACAACATCTACATCTATTCAGACCCGCCCTATGTCTCGCTGACCTTCGGGCACAATGGCCGGCTCTATACCGAGAGCGTCTACAACACGAAGGACGACCTCGACCTGCCTGTTACCTACACGCGGTACATGACGGTTGGCCTTGCCTATGCGAAGCAAGTCCGCTCCATCCTGGAAATCGGTTCGGGTGGCGGTCGCACGGCGTGGTACCTGCATCGCTACCTGCCCGAGGTGCCGATCACGACGGTCGAGCTTGATCCTGTCGTGGCGGACCTTGCGCGCAAGCATTTCGGCATACGCGACGAGAAGAATTTCGAGATCGTCACGCGGGACGGGCGGCTCTACATGCGCGAGAACCGCAGCAAGCGCTTCGACATCATCATGATCGACGCCTATCGCGGCCCCTTCGTCCCGTTCCACCTGCTGACGCAGGAGTTCTATTCGGCGGCGAAGGCGCAACTGAACCCCGGCGGCGTTCTGGTGCAGAACGTGGAGCCGACCACGATGCTGTTCGACTCCGCGACCAAGACGATCCTGTCGGTTTTTGCAAATGTCGAGTTCTTCCATGCCGACGGGAACGTGGTGACGGTGGCCTATGACGGACCGCGGCGCTCGCAGGCAGACCTGCTTGCCGTGGCAACGGCCCGGCAGAAGGCCTCGTCCTTCCGCTATGACCTGACTGCCATGCTGCCGAAGCGGCGTGTCCTTTCGGACGATGCGGGAACCATCAGCCGCGATGCAAAGGTGCTCACCGACGATTTCGCTCCCGTCGAGGCCCTGAAGGCCATCGAGAAGCATAACAGGAAGTGGGCCGAGCCATGACACCTCGTACGACGGCCTATGTCATTTATGTAAATGCCTTCATCGTTGGCTCGGCGCTCATGGGCTTTGAGATGCTGGGAAGCCGGTATCTGTTTCCCTATTTCGGCGGCGGCATCGGGACGTGGGCAGGGCTGATTTCCACGGTGCTGATTGCGCTGACGCTGGGTTATCTTGCCGGCGGTGCGCTTGTTGATCGCAACCCTTCGTCGTCGGTCATCGCGATTGCCGTGGCGCTGGCGGGCCTTTACCTGGCGATCATCCCGCCGATTGCCGATCCCGTCATCGCGGGGATCCTCGATGTGCTTGGCGATGGTCCGATCGCGATCCTGTGTGCGTCTGCCGTTCTTTGCCTGGTGCCGCTCACCCTGCTTGGCATGTATTCGCCTGTGGCGGTGCGGCTCATCGTGCGATCGACCGAGGAGGTTGGGCGCGTGGCCGGCCTCGTCTACGGCATCTCGACGTTTGGCAATGTGTTCGGGATCCTGTTCACGACATTCTACCTGATCCCGGAAATGGGATCGCGCTCGATAACCTATCTCTTCGGGGCGGTCCTGCTCGCCTCGGCTGCGATGCTCTACGCCGTTCGCAGGCGCTGATGCGCGTTCGGTCCCTTCTGGCCGCCTTTCTGCTTTTGCTCGGCGCACCGGCGGCACTGGCTTCTGACACGAAGCTTGCAGACGCCCGCTATCCGGAAGGGGCGCTCTGGCACGAGGGGCGGCTTTTTTATGCCGAGATGGGGCGCGGCGTGGTCGTGGTCTCGGACCTGTCGCAGCAAAAGACATTCTGGAAGCGGCAGGACTGCGGACCGGTTTCGATTGCGCCGTATGTCCGCGGCGAGTTCATCGTGCTCTGCCATCTTGCCAACATGATCGTCCGCGTTTCGTCCGGGGGCGAGACGCTCGAGGTCATCGACCGGGACAGTTCCGGCGCCCGGTTCGTCTTTCCCAATGCGGCCTGTGCGGATGAGCAGGGTGGTGTCTATTTCTCCTCGTCGGGCGAGTTCTCGCTGCGTGCCCCGGCGACCGGTGCCGTGCTTTACCTCGCGCCCACGGGCCGCCTGACCCGTGTTGCCGAGGGGATCCACTATGCCAATGGCGTCGCCGTGGACCGTGAGCGCCGGCGGCTTCTTGTCTCGGCTCATCTCGATCGCCAGATCCTGGCCTTTCCGCTGTCTGGTCCGGGTCGATTGGGTGCTCCGTCCGTGTTCTTCGACTTTACCGCCAATGGCATCGAGCGGGGCTATGCCCTTGCCGGGCCCGACGGGCTCGAGATCGACGCGGCCGGAAACGTGCTGGTGGCCGAGTACGGGGAGGGCCGCATTCACAAGGTCAGTGCCGAGGGACGCTATCTGGGCGAACTGCGCGGCTTTGCCCCCTTCGTGACCGACATGGCGCTGCTGCCGGACGGGCGGGCGGCTGTTGCCGCCAGTTTCCGCAATGATATCCCCGAGCTTCCCGGGGAAGTGGTGCTCAGGGACCGTTTCCTTGACCGTTTCAGGCGCCCGGCTGCGCCTTAGGGCTTGCCAAGCGGTGCTCGCAGGGCTTATCCACCCCCCTTCTTGACGGATCGGGGCGTAGCGCAGTCTGGTAGCGCATCTGGTTTGGGACCAGAGGGTCGCGTGTTCAAATCACGCCGCCCCGACCAATCCCTTGCCCCGCGGGCAAGGGTTTCGTAAATCAGGACGTGGTTTTCTGGTCCGGATGGCCTGTGCCGCGTCCGGGTTGCGAATTGAGGTCAAAGCATGCTTGCCCGTATCCACCGCCCGGCCCGCAATGCCATGCAGTCGGGACAGGCCAAAGCCAAGGACTGGGTGCTCGAGTTCGAGCCGGAAGAGGCGCGCCGCATCGATCCGCTCATGGGGTGGACCGGCTCGGGCGACACCAAGGGGCAGGTGCGACTGACCTTCGACACGCGCGAGGAGGCGGTTGCCTTCGCGCAGCGCTACAACATCCCCTTCCAGGTCTTCGAGCCCCGGGAGGCCAAGCGTATCGTCCGCGCCTATGCGGACAATTTCAAGTACGGCCGAAAGGGCAACTGGACCCACTAGGTTCGTCCAGCATCTGGCCTGGCAACGGCCCCGTAGCTCAGGGGATAGAGCAACTGCCTTCTAAGCAGTGGGTCAGACGTTCGAATCGTCTCGGGGTCGCCAAATTTCACCTGTCACTGGTGGTGCTTGTGGGTGGCGGTGGGGCTCCGTCACTATAATTTCAGTTTGCTTTGCCGGGGTATTTCCTCTCAGCCACCAATGGGTTTTGAGCGGGATCCCGGATCGCCCGCTAACGCTCGCGTCCGGGATGACGAGAATAAAGAGCTTCAGCTTCTTCCGTTATCCCGGCCGCTATACGCGCCCAATGGCGGCACGCGATTGGGGCATGCATGTCAGGGCCGGGATCCTGCTTGACGGCACCAGTGCACTGTCACCGGAATTGGTGTTCCGGGGACGAGACGCAGATTTGTCAAAGTGCGAGTTACCAGTTGGTTTCAGCCAATGTCTCTTGCGTGCGGTAAGCTGGCATTAATGGCAGGGTGATATAAGCCGACACGCCAATGCAAAGGGGGCACGGGATGGGTGACGTTTTCAGGGCGCTCTTGTTGCTGGTTGCTGGCGTGGTTGTTGTCATTGGGTCTTATATCGGCTGGTTGTTGTATCTGCCGGTATCAGAAACGGATGTCAGTGCGCGGATCTCGAATGCGTGCATGATCGGGCAGCTCATGACCAGCGGAAGGTCTCACTACACCTCGTGCAGTTGCTTCATTGAGGGGCTCAACATCACCGAGGCAAATGTCGTGGAAATTTCGCGGCAAGCCGAAGTGCTCAGGCAAATTGCGGTCGCCGAGTATACCGCTTACTGGAGCGGGACGTATAATCCAAACTCCGTGCCGTCGGAAATCACCGCGATTGCGAGGCAGGCTGCGCCGCTAGTCGACAAGCTTGAGATTGTTGATCGAGCCTGCAAGGTTCGTGCTTCCTGACCATCAGGGACTGACGGATCAGGTTCCAGGCTGAAACGCAGTACGGTTTGGTGCTGTGAATGAGCCCTCACCGAAATTCCTCGGCCATGGCCCTGATGGCGTCTGCGTAGGTAAGGCTGGGGTGCCAGTCGAGATCTTTGCGGATGAGGCTGGCATCGAAGCGGTTGTCGAAGCCAACGAGGTTCAGCCCCTCGAGCGTGGGCAGGTTGGGGTCGCGCGGAGGGATGAGGTTGGCGGGGTTTTCGTTGGCCATCGCTGCGGCGAGCAGCGGTTCGAGCGGATAGGCAGGCGGGGGCGGCTTGCCGGCAAGGCGGGCGAGGTCGTCGGTGTACTGGCGCCAGGTCACGCGTTCGCCGTCACAGACATTGTAGGTCTTGCCGATCGCGTTCTCGCTGGTCGCGGCGAGGACGATGGCGTCGGCCAGGTTTTCGACATGCACGAGTCCCGCGTTGTTGCGCTCGGCGTCGCCAATGACGAAGCCGCCGGTCTCACGGATCATCTCGATAAAGCGGTCGCCCCAGGCACTGGCGCCGCCGAGCCCGTAGACATTGGCGGGCCTGATGATGGTGGTCTTCAGGCCGGTGCGTGCGGCGTAGTCGCGTGTGATTGTCTCCTGTGCCTGTTTTGCGCGACCATAGGCGCCCTGCCACGGGCCGAAGCCGTCGCTCTCGCGGCAGGTTTGCGTCTGGATCAGGCTGCCATAGACAGCGATCGACGAGGTAACCACCACGCGTGCCTTGTTCGCGACGGCGGCCACGCAGACGTTGCGCGTTCCCCCAGCGATGATGCGCCACTGCCGATCGTATTCGCCGGCAAGCCCCACGATGGCTGCGAGATGGATGATAAGGTCCACGCCTTCGGCCGCCCGATGGACGTCGGTTGCCTGCGCAACGTCGCCTTCGTGCCGGGTAACCCTGTCGGTCCAGCCCGGCGGCGGGGGCTCGCCGGGCAGTGAGAAGCTGCTTGTGGCCCAGCCGCGTTCGAGGAAACGCTGGATGACCCTGCGTCCGATGAAACCTGAGCCGCCTGTCACGAGAACCTTGCGCACCATCGTTCGACCCGGCAATTGACTTGGGTTGAAAAGAGGCGCAATTATTCACCGACTGAACAAATGTTCAAGATGAAGCAGGCACTCGCATGACGATCGCCGAGGACATCCCCGTTCGCCGCATGAACTTCGAGTTCACGGACAGCATGGACCTTGTCTTTATCGAAGACGATCCGGCGCTGTCCTATTATTTTCTCGGCTCGTGGATGATGTTGCCCTATCTCGAGCCCTATCTCATCCGCACGATCCAGGCAGCCATGCCGCTGGTCAGGGACCCGGAGGTGCTCGAGGAGATGAAGCGCTTCTGCGCGCAGGAAGGCCAGCATTTCCGCCAGCACGCCAGGGCCAACGAGGTGGTGCGTCGGGTGCACGCTTCGGGGCCAAAGCTTGCCGCGCTCGAGAAAGAGGTCGAGCAGCTCTTCCTGTCGTGGAGCCGCGAGAAGCCGCTGAAGTTCAACCTCGCCTATGCCGAGGGTTTTGAATCGATGACCTGCGCCGGGGCGCTGACGCAGATGGATGTCGGCATGTTCGACTACATGAAGGAACCTGTGCGCAGCCTGATGTACTGGCACATCATGGAAGAGGTCGAGCACCGACGCGTGTGCTTCGATGCCTACAAGCATGCCAGCGTGGCAACGGGTGCGGGCTATTGGTACCGGCTCAAGACGTCGCTATGGGCACAGGGCCATTATCTGTCGTGGTGCCATAAATTCGCGACCGCGATGATCGAGGCTGACCCGGCGGTGATGGCCCGCTACGATACGCCAGAGCTCAAGAAGCTGCGCGCGGCGCGCATGAAGCGCTATCTGTGGAACGTGCTGCCGCGGCAGCTTGCGACATACATGCCGTGGTATGATCCGGGTCGTGTGCGCCTGCCGCCTCAGTTCGAACCGGCGCGCCAGGCCTACTCGGCGCTTGCCACCAGCATCCAGTAACGGACACCCTCGAGGAGGCTTATCCATGCAGAAGCAGGCCACACCCCAGGAGCGGCTGGCGGCATTCGCTGCCGAATTCGCTGCCCGTCCCATGATCCCGGCCACGGGCGTGGGAGAGACCTGGCATAT
>JBILGJ010000130.1:0-7253 GCA_044351125.1 Micropepsaceae bacterium | reverse complement strand
CCGGTCTTCATTTCGGGACAGGCTCTTGGCCTGATTGTGTACGTACGCAACCTCTACCTCATATTCGCTGAACGTTCACGGTCTGGTGATGGTGGCGACGCCGCCACAAAATAGCCCTCATCGTCCGTTCAACTTGGCCCGGTCCGGTTCGGCTGCTAGAGTTCGGGATCAATGGCTGAACCTATAACGCGAGGCAAGGATTCCATGGGTAGAACTGTCACTGTGCTCAATATCATTCCGCTGCTTGTCCTTCCCCTGATCCTTTACAATTTTGTTGTGCTCACGGGGCTTGCAGGCGCTGAGCCTGATGCATGGATGATTCAGATCATCTTCAGCGTGAGCATGTTCTCCGGAGATGCTTGGGGTGTTTCGTTTGCCGATGTGTTCATGGGCCTCAGCCTCTTGCTGCTGTTCGTCGAGGTCGTCAAGGCGACACGCACCGATGCCATGTCGATCGTAAATCACGGGCTGTCCATGCTGCTGTGCGTGGTTTGCATCGTGCAGTTCATTGCGCTGCAGGGTTTCTCGAATTCGGTCTTCTTCCTGCTGACGATGATGAGCGTACTGGATGTCGTTGCGGGCTTTACGATCACGATTGTTGCCGCGAAGCGCGACTTTGGCGCCTCGGGCGGGATTGCTGGCACGCACTGAGCAACCACTGCAATCCGTGCATCCAATGGCGTGCTGCCCTTGCGGGCGGCACGCTTTTTTTACATCAGGAGAAAGAACAGGAAGGCGGTCAGAATGGCCGTCGTGAAGACCGATGTCCACCAGGCTGGTGCCTCCGGGCGTTTCGACCTCGCTTCGGTTGCAAGCAACCTAGATGCGAGAAGGTATTGACCGATCTTTGGCTCTGACATGGGTGGGCCCGGACGCGCAACTTGCCATTCCGGGACAAACCCGGTGCTTGAGCAGGTTTATTCGCAAGTCTGGTGCCGTGATCGCTAGCTTCGCCAGCGCAGGGTTGCCGGTTTCACGGGATTGGTAAACTCACGCCTGTCAGCCAATGCGTCCGCCCATTCCTTCTTGAGCCGGAAGTACCAGATTGCCGGCGTGTCGGCGTCCTGGATCAGCATCATGCGCGGGTTGTACTTCAGGCCTTCCATCTGATCCGTCACGATCTTCCTGTCCTGACCGAGGAATGTTCGCGCGACTGCCTGGGCGATCGGCTTGAAGGGAGCCATCCAGGAGAGGTTCCAGAAGAAGGTTTGTGTCACCTCGGTTTCGTTTGGGTTGAGCGGCGTACATGTCGTCAAGCCCACGATTTCCGACCTGCCAGCCTTGATGTGCTCGATCCGCGTGCCGGGGAGCTGGAAGGATATCTCTGTTGTCCTGTCCCCACCCAGGATCTTGTAGAGGGTCGAGTTGCTCGATGGCGCATGCGTCACCATGGTGAACCCAAGAGGGGATGGCTCGTACTTCTTTTCCTTTGCGTAGCTCGAGCTCTGCGAGCGCCACCACCAGGCCCTGTGCACGAACGGGCCATGCGCAGGGTCCATCAATCCCACCACCGCGTGATCGATGGGGCAGGGGAAGAGTTGCGCTTCAATCAGCGTTGGCCTTGCTTCCGGTGATATTGGAAGGCGGGGGGGCTCGGTCGATGGTGCGGCGGCCTTCTCGTCCTCGGCCATGTAGACCCAGACGAGTCCGTTTTGTTCCCTCACATGGTAGCGATAGACGTTGATCCTTGCGGGATCCACGCCTTCCTGTCCGACCAATGAGGGGATCAGCTTGCATTGCCCCGATGGAGCAAAACGCCAGCCGTGATAGGGGCACTCGACCGTATCGTCGACCATGCGACCCTTGGACAGGGGGACGCCGCGGTGGGGACACAGGTCTCGCAGGGCGAAAACGTCACCGGTCTTCGTCCGGCCCAGCAGAACGGGCTCGCCCAGGATCTGCTTCTGCCTGATCTCGCCGGGCTTGAGCGTGTGTGCGTGCACGGCGAAGTACCACAGGTTTCGAAGATGGTTCCTGGTGGGCGCTTCCTGATTTTGTGTCATGGTCTGGATCTTGGGCTTGCAAGGGCCAATCTGTATCAGAATGATCGTGTCAACGTCGACATTCAAACCCGGCCGACCTCCGAGGGACCTGCCATGACACGCCCTGACTTTGAAACGCTCAGACTTGGAGTTGCTTCGCGGGTGGCCACCGTAACCATGAACAGGCCGGAGGTCCGCAATGCTCTCAACGCGCAGGCCTATGCGGGACTCGAGGCGGCTTTCCGGATGATCCAGGCGGATGGTGACATCCGCGTCGTTGTGCTGACGGGGGCGGATCCTGCCCTCTGTTCCGGCGAGGAGGCCATGCAGATGATGGTTGGCCCTCAGCACTGGGAATTCCAGGCACGTCTTGCCGCTGTGCGTCCGCGGCTCACAACGGCTGGGGCGGCCAACGATCTTCACGAATGTGGCGGCTGGGTATCGGGAGCGCTCGGGCGCCTTTTCCTGACCGAAGACCACAAGGAGGGGGTCGCAAGCGTCCCGGAGAAGCGCGTGCCCAGGTTTCGGGGGCGCTGACATGGCTCTGTTCTTCGACCAGGCGTGGTTCGATGCACAGCTTGCCCAAATGGGAGCGAGCCGCGCCGATGTCGCGCGCCTGCTTTCGCTGACACCGCTGCAGGTCGATGAACTCTGGAAAGACCAGCGTGAGCTTTCGGCGCGGGACGTGGCCCTGCTTGGACGGTTTCTCAATCATTCCGCGCGGGTGATCGCCGAGCGTGCCGGGGTTTCAACCCCGGTGCCAGAAGAACATCCTTCCGCAGAGGCCACCATCATCGAGCTGAAGGAGAGGGTCGAACGCGTTGAAGCGCAGGTCAGGTTCCTGCTCGCCGAGATCGACCGGATCAGATCGTCAGAGCCGCGCGGATAACCAGGTCCAAACCGGAGCGTCGACCCGGTCGGCGGCCTCGTAACATCCAGCAGCATGGGTTGCCGAGGGGCGTGATGGACGCTCCGACTGACCAAGAACATGCGTGACAAAGGCGGGTTCGAAGGAGCCTGCAACCCTGCCCGGATGTGCTGTTCGCCTGTCTGCATGAGGTTGCGCCGGTTGCTCCTTCCCGGAAGAAGACCGCGCTCCTCGGCCTCCTGCCCGGCATACTGGTGCAACCGGCGCTATCCGGCGCGATGCGAACGGTGTCGTTCGCGCCGAAATGGGACAAGTTGGCTTGATCCTGGTCATGCTCAGATTGTCGTCGCACGCAGCGTGCCACGCCGGCGGTACATTCTTAAGCTTAACAGGACGCGTGGGCCTTGGCCGGTGGATCGGTTGTGTGACGTTCCCGCTTTCTTAAACGGTGCCTTGGTAGGGTTTCCCTCATGCGAGATGAGGCGAACAGCCCGCCGCCTTTCAGTTTTTGAGTGGGGGAAGGCAGTGTTGTTCGGTCGAGCACAAGCCGCGTCGGCAATTCATCGCATGAACGATTTGGGCGAGCTTGAGCGCATGCGCCTTGCGCTGGCTGCGTCAGGGGATCTTGTCTATGACTGGACCCCAGGGGATGGTGCAATTGCCTGGACGAGTGACCCCAGCAAGACATTCGGCGTCGGCAATGAGGGTGACTATAGAAATGCAAAGCGCTTTCACGCGCTGATCGACAGCGAGGCCGCGAACGCGCGCTCGCGGATCGCGCGCGAAGCACCCCTGGACGGGAAGCCTTTTCGGCTCGAGTATCCGTTGCTCACATCTGCCGATCCCCTGTGGGTGGAAGATTGTGGTGTTTGCGTGCCGGGGCGTGATGGCGGCGTCGGACGTGTCGTTGGGGTCCTGCGCAACATCACAGAGCGCAAGCTGCGGGAGGCCCATTACAACTGGGCTGCCAGCTATGACGAGATGACAGGTCACCTAAACCGCATGCGGCTTCGGGACAATCTTGCGCAGATCCTCGAGCTTACGCCTGTCGGCGATCGAAAGGCGTCGGCCTATTTCGTGGTGGCCATTGATGACCTTGCGGTGATCAACGAGACGTATGGCTTCGACATGGCTGACGAAGTCATCATTGCCATTGGCCGGCGGCTTGCCGAAACGGCAGGCCCTGGTTGTGCGATTGGCAGGACTGCGGGAAACAAGTTCGGCATCCTTGTTGAGGGCTGCAAGCCCTCCGACATGTCTGTCAGGGCCGGGCAGTTCAGGGATGTGGCGCGTTCCAAGGTCATTCCTACGCGAAACGGCGCGGTGAGCGTGAGCGTTTCGGTTGGCGCCGTTGCGCTTCCGCAGGACGCGCGCAACAGCCAGGAGGCCATGTCGCGGGCGGAGGAGGCCCTTGACCGGGCGAAGCTGTATGGGCGTGACAATTACGCATGCTATGCCCATTCCCCGCAGCGGGACTCGCTTCGCAAGCGCGCGGTGCTGATTGGCGACCAGATCGTCACGGCGCTTGATGAGAACCGGGTTGTTCTCGCCTATCAGCCGATTGTCGATGCATTTACCGGGCAGGTTGCGATGCATGAATGCCTGGCGCGCATCCTGCGGCCGGAGGGGCAGGTGATTGCCGCCGGAGATTTCATCGCCGTGGCCGAGCAGCTTGGCCTCGTCCGCCGGCTCGACCGGCGTGTGCTGGAGTTGACGGTCGATGCCCTGAAGCGGGCTCCCGGCGCATGTCTTACGCTCAATGTGTCGGGAATGACGGCATCTGACCGGCCCTCGCTGGAGGCCTTTGTCTCGTATATCGAGGCGCACAAGGAAGTTGCGCCTCGCCTGATTGTCGAGCTGACCGAGACCGCCGCGCTGATCGATATCGAAGAGAGCATGCGGTTCGTCAGCCGGATCCGTACGCTTGGTGCGCGGGTGGCCATCGATGATTTCGGTGCGGGGTATACTTCGTTCCGAAATCTTCAATCGCTCAGGGTGGACATGGTGAAGGTCGACGGTACCTTTGTCAAAGACCTCGCTGACAGCCGGGATAACCAGATCTTCGTCAGCACGCTTGTGAACCTGGCCAAGAATTTCAACCTTTCGACTGTCGCGGAATGGGTCGGGAGCGAACGTGAGTGCGACATCCTGCGCGGATATGGTGTCGATTATTTCCAAGGCATCCACTATGGGGCGCCGAGCATCGCCGAGCCGTGGGACAAGCCCGTTACGTAAAGTGACGCTGCCTGCGACATCGAGGAGGGCAGCTCGTTTCTGAGGCCGTATTATTGTGCGCCCGGCACGGACGAGAGGCGTCAATCATGATGCAGGACGAAGGCAGCGAGAGGAGTTTCTGGCAGGGGTTCCGGCGCGGCCTTTCGGGCATGTGCCCATGCTGCGGCAAGGCAAAACTCTTCACGTCCTACCTGAAGGTCACCGCGCGCTGTCCTGCCTGCGGGCACGATCTGGCGCAGTACAAGTCCGATGACGGTCCTGCGTATTTCACGATCCTGATCGTGGGCCATCTGCTGTTGGGGCCATTGCTGCTGCTGGAAATTGCGCGGACCTTGCCGCTCGAAGTCATTACCGTGCTCATGCTGACGGGTCTTGTCGCGGTCACGCTCTGGCTGCTGCCCATCGTGAAGGGCGCCTTTGTCGGTGCACAGTGGGCCTTGCGCGACGAGGGCGGCGCCTAGTTCAGTTGCGGCAATAGGCGATCCGCATTCCCTTGGGGACGCTTGTCTGCGCCGTTGCGCAGGCGCGGGCTACCTGTTCGGCGGTAAGCCCCACAGTTCTCGACAGGTCGGTTGCCTGTATCTGCGTTCCGACGAACACTGCGTTCGTCAGGTTTGCACCCTCCAGGTTGGCGCCAACAAGCCAGGCCCAATTCAGCCAGGCATTGCTCAGGTCTGCGTTGCGCAGGTCAGCGCCTTCAAGGCGGGCCCCCGAGAGGTTCGCATAGCGCAGCGAGGCGTTCCTGAGATTGGCGCCATTGAGCTGCGCACCGGCGAGGTTTGCCCCGTCCAGCCTGGCACCCGACAGATTGGCCTGGTTCAGAATGGCCAGCTGAAAGAAGCCGTTTTCGAGGTTTGCGCCGGAGAGGTCGCACCCATTGCACGTGGGAATGCCGGATGTGTCGCGCGCACGGGCGACATCCTGGCTGTTGGCTGCCAGGGCCGGCTGAAGCCAAGCCGAGGCCAGAATGCCGGCCACAATCACGGCCATGCCAAAAAGTTTCAAGGCGTTCTCCGCGTGTCGACGCTGAAGGGAGCCAGAGTTACTTGCGATTTGCAAGCTCGTCGAGCTGCATGCGCATGGCATCAAGCTGCGCCTTCAGCTCAGCGATCTCCTGGTCTGCAGACGTGCCGGCGGCCGGTTCGGCTTGTGCTTCCTGTGTTCCGGTCTCGTCACGTTGCTGGGTGCGGTTTGGCATGAGGGCGCCAAACGGGGTGAACATCCGGAGCGTCCGCTCGAACATCGCCATGTTCTGGCGGGCAAGCCCCTCGAAGTCCTTGAGCATCGGGTTGCTGCCGAAGGTCGACGCAAGCTGCTCGCGCATGCGCTCGTGGTTCTTGGAGAAGGAGTCCATGCTGAGGTTGAGGTAGCCGGGAAGCAATGTCTGCATGCTGTCGCCGTAGAAGCGGATGAGCTGGCGCAGGAACTGGATCGGCAGCAACTGCTGGCCGCCTTTTCCCTCTTCCTCGAAAATGATCTGTGTCAGGACTGCGCGGGTGATGTCCTCGCCGGTCTTGGCGTCGTGGACGTTGAATTCCTGACCCCGCTTGACCATGTCTGCGAGGTGATCGAGCGTGACGTAGCTTGACGTCGCCGTGTTGTACAGGCGGCGGTTGGCGTACTTCTTGATCGTGATTGGTTGGCTGTTCGGCGTCGTCATGGGCGTTTCGTCCGGCATTGCTGACTTGCCGCATTGCACGCAATGCGAGCTTGTTGCAGTGCATTCTAGGCGAGTTCGTGCGCCATTCCTATCGCTGTTGCAAAAGGGGTGCCCTGTCCTGGGGAGGTTGCTCGAAAACCCGCACAAAACCGCCGGAATTGCTTGGCCCATCTGGGCGCGTCATGCCATCCTCAACGTTAATTCCGTGATCGTCGTCTCGTAACTCAAAGGAGTGAACTCAATGCCCGATGTCGCCATTGTTGCAGCTGCACGAACGTCCGTGGGTTCGTTCAACGGCTCGTTTGCAAATGTGCCTG
Organism: Micropepsaceae bacterium; assembly: GCA_044351125.1. Classification (GTDB taxonomy): domain Bacteria; phylum Pseudomonadota; class Alphaproteobacteria; order Micropepsales; family Micropepsaceae; genus SZUA-430. Next base: position 191 of record JBILGJ010000130.1, on the reverse strand, counting down.
CGCATGATCTGGGCAAGACCGTCATCCGGGAGGTGCTCAAGCGCGCCAAGCTCGATCCCCACGAAGTAAGCGAGGTCATCCTTGGGCAGATCCTGTCTGCGGCACAGGGGCAAAATCCGGCGCGTCAGGCCGCCATCCATGCCGGCATCCCGGTGGAGGTTCCAGCGTGGGGCGTGAACCAGCTTTGCGGG
>JBILGJ010000178.1:0-6237 GCA_044351125.1 Micropepsaceae bacterium | reverse complement strand
GCGCAGCCGTCTGGCGGGTGGCGGGTGCTTGCGACTGAACCCTATCGTGGCAAGCAGGACGACATCTCGTTCGTTTCCCCCGACCTTGGCTGGTATGGCAATGGGGCGGGGAAGCTTTTTCGCACCACGAATGGTGGCGAGACCTGGGAGAAGGTCTGGGAGCAACCCGGAACCTTCATCCGTGCCCTGGGCTTCGTCGATGCGCGCAATGGCTTCCTCGGGAATGTGGGGACAGAGTATTATCCGGGTGTCACCGATACCGCGCCGCTCTATCGCACACGCGACGGTGGGATAACGTGGACGCCGGTCGATGCGCCCGGCATCGGTATCGTGAAGGGCATTTGCGGCATCGACATCCTTTCGGAGCGGCGCATCTTCCAGGGTGTGCTGCGCGACGTGACCGTCATCCACGCGGCCGGGCGGGTTGGCGGTCCGGCGACGATGCTGCGCTCGGTGGATGGCGGTGAGACCTGGTCCGTCATCGACCTGCGCCAGCGCGCGGGCATGATCCTTGATGTCAAGTTTTTCGACCCGCAAAACGGGCTCGTCTGTGCGGCCTCCAGCAGCGACCCGACACAGGGCAACGCCGTGATCCTGCGGACCAGTGATGGCGGGACGACGTGGACCGAAGCCTACCGTTCGGCGCGCCGTTTCGAGAATTGCTGGAAGATGAGCTTTCCCTCGCGCCAGGTCGGTTATGCGACCGTGCAGAACTATGACGAGGGCAGCACGAAACGCGTCGTCGTCAAGACGACCGATGGTGGCGCAAGCTGGAGCGAGATGCCTCTGGTCGATGATGCGAAGGTGCGTGAGTTCGGGGTCGGCTTCGTGGACGAGAAGCGGGGTTGGATTGGCACCAGCACTGGTGGGTTCGAGACACTCGACGGTGGCCTGACATGGGCGCCTGCTGCGCTCGGGCCTGCGGTCAACAAGATCCGGATCGTGCGGCGTGGGTCCGGATTTCGTGCCTTTGCCATTGGCGTCGCGGTGCACCGGTTGGATGGCTGAGGCCGCCTGGTTGAGACAGACACTGTCTCATCCCGCGGTTTTCCGGTTCTGGACGACAGGCTGGCATTGGACCCGGTCGTGGTCCATCACCTCGTCACGCAAATGTGGCGTGACCCTGCGGTTCCACGCGCAGGCAGGGTAAATGATGCGCGTGCGGCGGTTCCCGGCAGGGACAGTGTCCTGCGTCGTGTAATCCGCCCCATCACTGCATCTCCTGCGTGTCCTTTGGGCATGCCCCGCCCCATTGATATATCATGTGTCGTCTGTATGTTGGCGGCAACGGGTGGCTTGTGCCGCCGCAGCAGGGAGGATGACCACGTGAGATTGAAGACTTTTGCGCTCCCGGCGCTTGCAGCGGTCACTATGACCGTGTGCGCTGCCACGGGTGCTATGGCAGGACCGGGCGGAACAACGACACCGGATCAGTCCGGCTACGATCTCAATACGCCTGAGGGTGTGCTGGGTGCACAGCGGCGCATCTGGTGCACCGAAACAGATGGCGAGCCAGTCTACTGGAGCTTCACGGGCGAGGCCTACAGCCGTCGCCAGGGCGAAAAGGACCAGTTGCTGTTCAAGGTCTATGGCTACAACACGCGCACCTGCGGCAAGATCAATGACCCACAGAAGGGCAAGGGCTTCCGCTCGGTGAGCCGAGAGTTGCTGATCCTCGTCGATCCGAAAACGGGCAAGCCACTTTCGAAATGGACAAACCCGTGGTCAGGCGAGACGGTCGATGTGCTGCACGTGGCCAATGATCCGGTCAGCGGCGACTTCTTCCTGAAGGGACGCGACGGACAACCGATCAAGTGGACCGCGCAGACGCTGGGCGATCACTGGTTCCTGACAAGCACGGTGCCGCTTTTCTATCCGAACCCGCTGGGCGGGGATTATCAGGCTGAAGTCGGTGGTACCTATCATGCGACCGAAATGTTCAACTTCATGGGTGACCTCAAGACGCTGACCGCGCCCGGGCTGAACACGGCTGACGTCAATGTGGGCTGGGTGCGCATCTCGGACTGGCTGCCCTGGATGAAGATGGGTGGTCGCGAAGGCGTGATCTATTTCCACACGGCCGGGCGCAAGATGATGAGCTTCGACGACATGCCGCAAGTGATCAAGGATGAGATCGCCACACACTATCCGGCATATCGCAACCCGCCGCCGCCGGAAGACCGCCGCCCCAATGTCACGAGCTGGAGCCATTACAAGGCCGTGCGCGAGGGCAAGGAAAAAGCCCCGGTACGCAAGTAACGGGCGCGCGGCAGCTGACATGCAAACGGGGGCAGCAGTGCTGTCCCCGTTTTTTTTGGCTTGTTCTTGTCTTCAGAAGGGCTTGACGGTGCCCATGAAGGCTGTCGTGGCGATCCCGATCCAGTAGATGTAGGCCAGCCCGCGGCCGAACAGGATCTGCCGGTTGAGTTCGGCCTCGACCTTTTCGTCGGGGCCTTGCGCGAGAATGCGGAACATCTCGGTCCAGCCACGCATGATGTAGCGCAGCAGAAGGCCGATCACGAGGAGGCCGCCGTAGAGCGTGACCTTTGCCGCATACCACTTGCTGCCCTCTGGTGTTGCGAGGGGCCATGCCTGGATGAGCGAGGAAATGCCAACGAAGAGAAGCGTTGGGATCACGAGATAGCGGATCGCTTCGTCTATCTTCGTCAGGGCGATGCCGAAGTCCGTCTCGCGCGCGAAAAAGGCTGACCAGGTCAAAGTCAGCCAACCCGCGACGGCAAACCACATCCCGGTGAGCCAGTCCCCGCCGAGTGGCTGGAGGCCATAGATGTGTCCCATGTGGAGCCCGAGAGGCAGGAGCAGGATGATGCCGGTGCGGGCGAGGATGTCGATCCTGTAGGCGGTTTCCATGTGACGCCGGCGCTCGTCCAGGCTGAGATTTCGATTGACGATGTTGTAGGAGGTCTGGAACACGCCCCACTCGCCGCCCAGCCAATAAACCATGGCGATGATATGGAGCCAGCGCAGGATCAGAACTTCATTCTCGGCCAAAAATTCCATCGGTGCGCCCTCCCGGCCCCTCTGCATGCCTTGGGAAAGGGTATATCAATTGCCTGAGCGGGCAAAATCATGCCTAGTGCGACAAATGATTCAGCCAATTTCAGGGGGGATGAAATGAGCGGTGATGCGGGCCCGTCGGGCGAGTTCAAGAAGGGTTGGCCTGTGGTGCTGTCGGCGGCCATCGGCATTGCCCTGGGTCTTTCGCCGTTGCCCTTCTACACGATCGGCGTGTTCGTCCAGCCGCTGTCGCAGGAGTTTGGCTGGACCCAGTCACAGATCCAGCTTGGCCTTGCGGTCATGACCCTGACGGTTGTTGTCGTGAGCCCCTTCGTGGGCTGGCTTGCCGACCGGATCGGCGCGCGGCCCGTGGCGCTGACATCGGTGTTCCTGTTCGGACTTTCGCTGGCCTCGTTTGCCCTTCTCAAGGGGGACATCAACCAGTTCTACCTGACCTGGGCAGCGATGGGCATCATGGGAGCAGGCACGCTGCCGATCACCTGGACGCGCGGCGTGAACTCGTGGTTTGTCGCCAATCGCGGGCTTGCGCTCGGCTTTGCGCTTGTTGCGACCGGGCTTGGTGGCGCGCTGGCCACGCAGATTGCCGGCAGGCTGACGGCCGAGGTTGGCTGGCGGGAAGCGTATATCGGCATTGCGGCGTTGCCTTTGCTGGTCTCGCTGCCGATCGCGCTGTTCATGTTCAACGAGAGAAAGGATGCGGCTGATGCGCCGGCGCTTGCGCAGTCCTCACTGGGCATGACGCTTGGGCAGGCGGTCCGTCACTGGCGCTTCTGGGTGTTGGCCATTGCTTTCGTGCCCATATCACTGGCGCTGGGTGGCGTGGTTCCCAACCTCGTGCCGATCCTGACCAGTGAGGGGTTCACCCGTGAACAGGCGATCGGCATGGCCAGCCTGATTGGCCTGGTCGTCGCGGTTGGACGCGTCGGCGGCGGCTGGCTGATCGACCGGTTCTGGGCGCCCCGCATTGCCTTCATCATGCTGGCGGCTCCTGTCATCGGCCTGGTTGAGCTGTCGCTTCCCGGCAGTATCGATTATGCCTTTGCCGTTGGTGCGATCGTTCTCATTGGCCTTGCCCTGGGGGTCGAGTACGACTTCATGGCCTTCATGACGGCGCGCTATTTCGGCATGCGCAGCTATGCGGCTGTCTACGGTGCACTCTACGGGTTCTTTGCGCTCGGTGCAGGCCTTGGGCCCGTCTGGTATGCGCGCATGGCAGAAGCCAATGGTGGCGATTTCGGGCAAGCGTTGCTTATCGGCGGTCTCATGACGCTTGTGGGCGCGGCGATGCTGCCAATCCTTGGTGCCTATCCAGACTTCAAGAAGTCGGGCGACTAGCCGGGTCAGGTTCGCGAGACGGCAACGATACATTTTCCAGTGTTGTTGCCGTTCAGCAGCCTTTCGAAATGGGCGGGGGCGTTCTCCAGCCCGATCACGCGGTCTTCGACATGGCGCAGGCGACCGGCCTGCACGAGCGGTGCAGTCTCGCGGATGAATGAGTCCCATTGCGGGTAGAAGTCGTAGACGACAAGGCCCATGAGGTTTGCCCGCTTGCCGATGATGGGGCCTACGGGAATACGCGCAGGCCCATCGCTTGCGTGGTACTGGCCTGCCAGTCCGCACAGCACGACGCGGCCACGGTGCCTGAGCCGGGCAAGCGCGGCCTCGAGCATGGATGTGCTCACGTTCTCGAAATGCACGGTGGGTGGCGCGGGAAGCGCGCGGTCCAGTTCATCGAGCCAGCCCGGCGCCTTGTGGTCGATGCAGGTATCGAAACCAAAAACCTCGCGGGCGAGGCGACATTTTTCCGGGCCGCCTGCGATCCCTACCACGTGTGCGCCAGCGGCCTTTGCGAGCTGTCCTGCCGTTCCGCCGACGGCTCCGGCAGCCGCATTGACCAGCAGCACGTCACCGGCCACGACCTTGGCCAGTTTTGTAATTCCTGCCCAGGCTGTCAGTCCCGGCATGCCAAGCACGGAGAGCCATGCGCCAGGTGGCGCGATGCTGGCGTCGATGCGGCGGAGGCGTGATGGGTGCAGAGCGACGCGTTCAACCCAGCCTGCATCCATGGTGTGGGCCATGTCGCCGATGTTGAAGCCGGTCGCCTTGCTGGCGATGATCCGGATGATTGCGTGACCGGGGATGGGGTCCAGGCCTGGCCGTGGCGGCGCCTCGCCCATGTGGCGTCCGCGGATGTGGCTGCCGACGTAGGGGTCGAGGGATACGTCGATAACCTCTGCAAGCACGCCGTCGTCCGGGCATTGAGGATCCGGCACGTCGGCCAGCAAGAAGTCCGTGGCGCGCGGGATGTCTGCGACCGCATGCGCCAGGATGACCTGTTTCAAGGCGCGACCACTTCGAACAGGCTGCCGTCCGGACCCCGGACCGTGGCCGACATGCGGCCGTCATAGACGGGACCCGGCCTGACAGCGGGTTCTGTGACAAGCCAGTCCTTCAATGCCTCGATGCGGGATGCGAAGTCGGGCAAGGTAAGGGTGCCGACCGCAACACCCGGCGGCAGCATGCCAGCGTGCTGCGGGCGTGGGGTCGCCTGGGGCGGGTACTGGTCGAATTCAAGAAATACGTCGCGTTCGTGGATGACGGTCGAGATCGTGTAGAGTTTTTCGTGAGGCGTGCCGAAAGCGTTGGCGAGCATGGTGTAGACGATCTGCATGTCACGCCCAAAAGCGAGCCCCAGCTTTTCGGTGGCGAAGCGGATCGAGGCGTGCATGTCCGAGCAGGCGAGCACGAAGATGAACAGGCGATCGATTGGCGCGGTTGCGCGCGGCAGGTCATAGGCGGGAAGGTCCGAACGGATCTGCGTGAGGTATACGATTTCCCCGTCGGGACCCTTCACCTGCATGGGATAGATGGCAGGCAGGCCGTCAATCTCGCGCGGAGGGCCTATGATCTCGAAGGGGCTCTTGAGCATGCGGGCATTCGCGGCGAGGACGTCCTGCACGCAGATCTCGATCGCGGCCCAGCCATATGTCTTCAGCGGTACATAATCCGGATGTGGCTGCTGCTTTACGAGGCGCAGGAAAATCGGTGTGTCGCTCGCGGGCTTCATGACCACGAAGGGGGCGCCAGCTGCCTTGGGGGCGCCCCAGGATGCCGCAAGCCCGGCGTCGAGGTGGCCGCGCTCGACGGTACGATAGTCCATGAAGTCGCGGTAACGGGCTTCGGCCTTGTCGAGGTCGG
>JBILGJ010000129.1:0-7303 GCA_044351125.1 Micropepsaceae bacterium | reverse complement strand
CTGGGCATTCAGAACCCGGTCAATATCCGCCTCATCATCGAAGCCGCCAAGGTACCTGTGCTCGTGGATGCAGGCGTTGGAACCGCTTCGGATGCCGCAATCGCGATGGAGCTTGGGTGCGACGGCGTCCTGATGAACACCGCCATCGCCGAGGCCGGCGACCCTGTCATGATGGCAAGTGCGATGAAGGCCGCAGTTGAAGCCGGACGGCTGGCCTACAAGGCCCGACGCATGAAGAAGAAGCTCTACGCCGACCCGTCTTCGCCCCTGGCCGGGCTGATCTAGCCTACTTGTCCCTGGACTTCTTGCGGGCAGCCGCCACGGCCTCTTTCAGTTCGGCGAGGGACAGTGCGCCGGAATAGGGCGTTTGCCCGACAAAAAATGTCGGTGTCGCATCGATGCCAAGCTTGTCCGCGAGCGTGTGGTTGCGGGTGATAACCTCGGCCACCTGCGCCGAGACGAGGTCAGTGTTGAGCCGGCCCATGTCGAGCCCGACGCTCCGCGCCGTAGCCATGATGCTGTCCGGCGTGACCTCTTCAGCCTTCATCATCGCAAGATGGAAGTCCCAGTACTTGCCCTGCTTGTTCGCAGCAATCGCCGCGCGGGCAGCAAGTTCGGACTCGCGCGACAGGATCGGGAACTCCTTCATGACGAGGCGAATGTTCCCGTCGAGCTTCACGAGCTGTGTCAGTTCGGGCATCAGGCGGCGGCAGGGGCCACAGCGATAGTCGAAGAACTCAACGATCGTGATGTCGCCCTTTGGATTGCCAACGACAATCGCGTCAGGCCGGTTGTACAGATCAGCGGCATGCGTCACGGCACCCTCGGACATGCGTGCCTGGCGCTGGTCCTTTTCCTTCTGCTCCATCCGGCGTGCCGCCTCGAAGATGACCTCCGGGTTCTCGAGCAGGTAGTTGCGCACGATCTGCTCGACATCCTGGCGGTTACGGACCTGGTTCGGCACGTCACCCGCACCGCGGTCTGGCGAGAGAACAAACCAGAAGACAAGTGCCAGGGCCGTCAGGCCTGCGAGGCCAACGGCAAGTACGGCTTTGGTCGGTGTCATGACGGGGTCTACCTTGGAAAGAGCGGGTCAGTTCAGCGCTTCGACGCCTGTTTGCTCTGCTCGGACTGTGCGATGGCGATGATGTCATTTGCGCGCTGCCAGTCGCGTCCGCTTTCCTTCAGTTGCGGCAGGGCGCGCTGGGCAAAGCTCACGGCTTGCGGGTAACGGCGGATCGAGAAGAAACGTTCGGCAGTGGCCAGCGCCGCAAGCGCATCATCGCCTGTGCGGGCATGCGCATCAGCCAGATAATACCATGCCATGGCATTTTCCGGCTCGTCACGCAGGGCTGCCTTGAGGTGCTTGATGGCCTCGGGCACGCTTCCGGACTGTTCCGTCGCGAGCATGGCAGAGCCAAGTCCGATGCGCAGGAGCGGTTCGTTCGGCGCGTACTGAACCGACTTGCGATAGGCAGGAACACCCTCGGCAGGCCGGCTGGATTCAACGAGCATCTGGCCACGCAGTTCCCAGAAATATGGGTTCTCGGGCTCCTCGGAGAGCAGGCTGTCAATCTGCGGCAGGGCTCGATCGAGGTCGGCAGCCCGGAAATAGGCGGCAGCGCGGGCATAGCGCGCAGGCTTGCTCATGTCGGAGGCCGGATAACGTCGCAGCACCACGGTCGGGGGCTCGATGAAGCCACGCAGCTTGGCGACCATCATCTCGTAGACCTTCTGCTCCGCCTCCGAGTCGGTGCGGTCCTTGAAAGCTGACTTCTCCACGAGACTGCGCAACGTTCCGGCGCGATCACGCGACAGGGGGTGCGTCCGGATGAACGGGTCCTGCTTGGCGCCGCTCAGGGCTTCCTGGTCGGCGAAAAGGTCGAACACCGCAAACATGCCACGCGGCGACTGGCCCGTTGCCTCAAGCAGTTTCACGCCCGCCTGGTCTGCAGCGGACTCCTGCGTGCGGCTATAGCTCATGAATTCGCGCTGCGCGATCGACTGCGACCCCATCAGAAGGCCAAGCCCGATATCCGGCGCACCCGCCGCAATCGCGGCGACGCCGGCCAGCATGCCGATCACCATGGGCACCTGGGCCTTGCCCATCGCATCCATGCCGCGCACCAGATGCCCGCCCGAGATATGGCCCGTTTCGTGCGCGATCACGCCCTTCAATTCGTTGGGCGACTTGAGGGTTGTGATCATCCCGGTATTGATGAAGACGTTTTGTCCGCCAGCGACGAACGCGTTCAGGCTTTCGTCCTTGATGATGTAGATGTTGACGGACTTCGCATCCAGTCCGGCGGCCGTGAACAGCGGCTCGCTGTATCCGCGCAGGATCCGTTCGATCTCGGCATCACGGATCCCCATTCTGTCGGCGGCAAGGGCAGACATGGTCGAGCCGACAACAAACAGCATTGCCACAAGGCAATTCCGCAAGGTGGCGATGGTCCTTGGCCACGGCATCATGGGGTGTCAAACTCCGTTTGCGGGGTGGATGGCGCAACTTTGTGCCTGCCGCCCAACGCTGTTGTTTCACGGTAAGGGGCGCGGCTGGGGGCGTCAATCTCATCCGCGTGACGTTTCCTTCAGCTTGGCGTTATAAACGGCGAAATTCTGTCAAATTCGGGGTGATCCAGTGAATTCCCCGGCAGTGTGAAAGGATGAATGTGAAACCGTCACGAAGAAGCCAGGTCGAGCCCTTCCGGGTGATGGAAGTTCTCGACGCCGCCAACAGGCGGGCACGCGAAGGTCATCCTGTATTCCACCTCGAGGCAGGCCAGCCCTCGACGATGGCGCCGCGCCTCGCGCTGGAAGCCGCAGGTCGCGCGCTCACATCGATGACCCTCGGCTACACCGAAGCTCTCGGGATCCCGATGCTGCGCGAGCGCATTTCGCGGCACTACCACGAAGCCTACGGGCTGCAGGTATCGGCCGATCGCGTAATCGTCACCACGGGTTCTTCGGCTGCCTTCGTGCTGGCATTCCTGCTGGCCTTCGATGCAGGCCAGAGCCTTGCCATTGCAAACCCGGGCTATCCCGCCTACCGCAACATTGCGCGTGCGCTGGACCTGCGGACACACCTCATCGACTGCGGCATCGAGCGGGGCTTTCGAATGTCTGCCCGTGACCTTGCGGGCGTGAAGGCCGACGGCGTTCTCATTGCAAGTCCCTCGAACCCGTGCGGAACCGTCATGCCGCCCGATGACATTCGCGAGATCGCAGCTCATTGCCGAAGGAACGGCATGGCTCTGATTTCCGACGAGATCTATCACGGGCTGACTTACGACTGCACCGCCGAGACGGCACTCGCCTTCGATCAGGGCGCAATCGTGATCAACAGCTTCTCGAAATACTACTCGATGACAGGTTGGCGGATCGGCTGGATGATCGTTCCGCAGGACATGGTCGCATCGGTCGAGCGGCTGACACAGAACTTCTACATATCGCCGCCCACCATCTCGCAGGTGGCGGCGACCGCCGCAATGGATGCGCGCGATGAACTGGAAAGCCACGTTGCGCGCTACAGGGTCAATCGCGACCGGCTGTTGCAGGTCCTCAGGCAATGCGGTTTCAAGCATGTCGCACCGGCCGATGGTGCGTTCTATCTCTACGCCGAGACGACGCCGTTCGGACTTTCATCGACGGAATTCTCTCGCCGCCTTCTCGCTGAAACAGGCGTAGCGGCCACGGCGGGTGTCGATTTCGATCCCGTCGCAGGAAATGCCTGGATCAGGTTCTCCTACGCGGGCTCGGAGGCTGACGTGACAGCCGCCGCCGAGCGTCTTGGCGCATGGTGTTCAAGCTTGCAGAAATAGCGCCGCGCTAGCCGTCGGCGCGCTTCTGCCACCATCCCCGCTTCTTGGGGCCGTCGGATGCCTCCGGTGCCGGGGGCGCAGGTTCAGGCCGCGGCGCAGGCTCGCTGCGATCGGGCTTTGCCCCGAAGCCGAAGAACGAGGCGATGGAAGACCGTTCGGGACGAGCGTCCCCGCCACGAGGCGCGATCTCCTCGGGTGCGGCGGGTGGTTCGATCGGCGCGGTCGGCACAGCAACATCAACCGGACGTCGCACAGTGGGTTCTGGAGCCGCGCCATGCAGGCGCTCCTGACCGCCGTCGGCCGGCCAGTCCACAGCCTCGAAAGCTTCGGCAGGGGTGGGCAGGTGAGCAATGCCGCTGGCTGGTGCCACGGCTTCACCCTGGCCCTCGAAGCGACGACCGCGGCGGCCGCGACGTCCACGGCGCCGGCGACGGCGCTGGCCATCACCAGCCTCGCCACCATGGCCATTGCCCTCGACGCCGGCCTGGCCACCCTCGGCAAAGCCTTCACCATCGTCCTCGCCGTCCGCGGCCGGATCATTGTCACCGTCGCTCAGTTCAGCCGGTCCTTGCTCGGCTGCCACGGGGGCGTGCTCATCGGCCTCGTCACCCTGCTCGGGACGGGGACCACGATCACGATCCCTGCCACGACGGCGACGCCGGCGGCGGCGATTGCGCCCTTCACCGGTTTCCGATGAAGCTCCAGCCGGCGATGAAGGCGCGCCAGAGAGCTCCTCCTCGTCGGACTGCTCCGGGACCTCGGCTTCGCTGTCGTCAAATGGCTCTGGCTCGTTGGCATCGAGCTGGCTCTCGACGGTGACGGCCGAGCTGCCTGCGGCCTTGCGAGGTGCGTATGTCACCGGCGCTCCGCGCTCGATCTCATAGGCCGATGCCGCAAGCGAAGTTACGGATTCGATGTAGATATAGACGCCGTTGCGCTCCTCGATCGCGTTCAGCTGTGCACGCTTGTGGTTCAGGATATAGAGCGCCACCTCGGGCGGAACCCGCAGCGTTGCCGCCTGGATCTTGTCGTGCTGGCAATATTCCTCGATGGCGCGCAGGACCCTGAGCGCCATGGAACCGACCGACCGGATGACGCCGCGGCCTTCACAATGGGGGCAGGGCGAGGTTGCACCCTCGATCATGCCCGCGCGCAGGCGCTGGCGCGACATTTCCAGCAGGCCGAACGGGCTGATGCGGCCAAGCTGTATGCGCGCACGGTCATGGCGCAGGCAGTCCTTCAGGCGTTTTTCCACCGACCGGTTGTTCCGGTGCTCTTCCATGTCGATGAAGTCGATGACGACAAGGCCTGCAAGATCGCGCAACCGCAGCTGGCGCGCGATTTCTTCTGCCGCCTCGAGATTGGTCTTGAGCGCCGTATCCTCGATATGGTGCTCGCGCGTCGACTTGCCCGAGTTCACGTCGATCGCAACCAGCGCCTCTGTCTGGTTGATGACGATGTAGCCGCCCGAGCGCAGGCGTACCGTCGGATTGAACATGCTGTCGAGTGCGGCCTCCACCCCATAGCGCTGGTAGAGCGGGATATTGTCCCGGTACCACTTCACGCTGTCGGCGTGGCTGGGCATCAGCATCGACATGAAGCCATGCGCCTCGCGGTGACCTTGCTCGCCCTCGACGAGGATCTCGTCGATCTCCTTCGAGTACAGGTCGCGGATCGTCCGTTTGATGAGGTTGCCCTCTTCATAAACCAGCGTCGGCGCCGTCGAGCGCAGCGTCAGGTCACGCACCGAGTCCCACTGCCGGAGCAGGTACTCGAAGTCGCGACGGATTTCCTGTTTCGTCCGGTTGGCGCCCGCCGTGCGGATGATGACGCCCATGCCCTCTGGCACCTCCAGTTCGGAGGCCATTTCCTTGAGCTTCCGGCGATCGGAAACGTTGGAGATCTTGCGCGAGATCCCGCCGCCCCGGTCCGTGTTCGGCATCAGCACGCAATAGCGGCCAGCCAGCGAAAGGTAAGTGGTCAGCGCCGCACCCTTGTTGCCGCGCTCTTCCTTGACGACCTGGATCAGAAGCACCTGCCGGCGCTTGATCACTTCCTGGATTTTGTAGCGGCGGAACGAGCGGGGCTGCCGGCGCGGCACCTCCTCGAGGGCGTCTTCTTCGTCGCTGCTCTCCGTGGCATCGGCCTGTGAGTCATCGCCATCGGTCTCACCGTGGCTGGCAGTGTCAGGCGCGGGGGCCGCAGGGGCCAACTCGCCCGACGACGTCGGTTCGACGCCCTCTTGAGGAGCGGGCGCATCCTGTCCTGTTTCCGGATCGTGCACCCACACGTCGTCGCCTTCCTCGGTGACGACCTCGACGATCTCGGCGCCATTCTCGCCATCGGAAGCCGCGGCTTCGAACGGTTCGCCGCTTGCGCCCTCATCCTGTCCGGAAGAGGCCTCGCTCTCGTCGGGCTCAGCCTCCGCGCCGTCATCCTCGGTGTCCCGTTCGTCAGAGCGTGCGGCCTCGAGCAGCGCCTGCCGGTCGGCAGTCGGGATCTGGTAGTAATCCGGATGGATTTCCGAGAACGCCAGGAACCCGTGGCGGTTACCACCGTATTCCACAAAACACGCCTGGAGCGACGGCTCCACGCGGGTCACTTTTGCGAGGTAGATGTTGCCCTTCAGCGGGCGGCGGGATGCAGATTCGTAATCGAATTCCTCGACCTTGTTGCCATCAAGGATGACAACCCGTGTTTCTTCCGGGTGGCTCGCGTCCACCAGCATTCTCTTGGCCATTTGAAAATCCTTTGCGAGCCGCGCGCACCGCTGCCGCATGCATCCGAATGGCTTCGGACGACCGGACCGGGCGGGCTCGATTTCTGTTTGAAGTTGAGTGGGCGCTTGCGGACCGACGGCGTGCAGGCGGAACCAGCGTTAAGCGGTCCCTCTGCGTCGGTATCCGGCAAGCGAAAATTACCATGGCATTCAATGCCCTGACACGACCGTGCGGGGATCGCCGGTCAAATGGGTGGCAATGTCGCGCGCACGTCATCACGAGGACGAGTAGCGGCCGCGAAGTCGCCAAGATCGGGGTTTGCGCTGCGCAACCTGACAGTTGCCCAAGTACGTCCCTGACCCGTTTGTAGTCGTCTTGCCCGTCGGCCGCAACGGCATAAAGCCCGTTTTGCGGATCTTCTGGCGCCTCCGGGCCGCGAACAAGGGCGGTTCTGGCGGAAAACCAGACCGACGCTGCGAGTATGCCTCAATGTGGCTAACGGGACGTCAACGCCCTTGCGGCAGGATCCTCGCTGTATAGTGGTGTTAACGAAATGATTCTCGGCACTGCAACAAGGCAAGAAGCGTCACGCGCAGGCGCCGCCCGGATACTGGCGGCGATGCTGGCGCTCGCCTGGCTGGCAGCCTTGCTCGTGGCGCCGGTGCGGGCAGAGCCTGTGGCCTGGATATCCGATGTGCGTCTGGGCCAGCACCGCGACCACACCCGGGTGGTCATGCGGCTGGACAGGAATGTGAAGTTCGA
>JBILGJ010000263.1:0-4451 GCA_044351125.1 Micropepsaceae bacterium | reverse complement strand
ACGGTCAGGCAGTTCGAGCGGCTGGGCGCCAATGCGCTGCAGATCGAGGACCAGACCTCGCCCAAGCGCTGCGGTCACCTGCAGGGCAAGGAGCTTGTTCCCACTGCCGAGATGGTGGGCAAGGTCCGGGCCGCGGTGGATGCGCGAGGCTCGGCTGAAACGCTCTTGATCGCGCGCACGGATGCGCTGGCCGTCGAGGGGCTTGGGGCGGCGCTGGAGCGCGCGCATGCCTATCTCGAAGCCGGGGCTGACGTGCTTTTCATCGAGGCGCCGCAGAGCATCGAGCAGATGAAGGAGATCTGCGAGGCGTTCGGACATCGCGTGCCGTTGCTTGCCAATATGGTCGAGGGCGGCAAGACGCCGATCCTGTCGCGCACGCAGCTTGAAGAGATCGGTTTCCGGCTTGTGATCGCGCCAGGCGCACTGGTGCGTGCCTTCGCATTCATGTCACAGGAGTTCCTGCGCGTCCTGAAGGCGCAGGGAACCTCGACGCCCTATCGGGACCGGATGTTCGATTTTGCGGCGATCAATGCGCTGCTCGGCCTGCCGGATTTGCTGGCCGAAGGGCAGTCCTATGGGGCGCCGCGCAAGGCTGCTGAATAGGGGCCTATTTCAGCCGGTTCTCACGTACAAGGTTCGTGATCGTGTCGCGCTGGCGTGCGATCACCGTTTCCCGTTCAATCATGCGCCCATCCGGCAAGCCATTGGCAGCCGCGCGGCCCTGTCCTGCATAGGCCATCCGGAAGGCTTCCATCGGCAGGCGCGAGAGCATGTTGGTCATGCCCGTGCGCCGGCGTGCTGCGCGCAGGCCCTCGATGTCGAGGATGGCATTTGCCACCATGGTTTCGCCAACGCCTGCCTCGGCAATGACTTCGCCCTTCCAGCCGATCACGGCACTCATCGCGTCGGTCGAGTTTGCGGGGACAGCCGTGCCGAAGATGCCGGCTGAATTTGCCGATACGACATAGGCCATGTTCTCGCTTGCGCGTGCCATCTTGCCGATGTGCTTTGGCGTGAGTGTCGGTGCGCCCACCTCGCTTGTCGGGTGCAGAAGGATCTCTGCACCTTTCAGGGCGACGGCGCGCGCGATCTCGGGGTACAGGATTTCCTCCGAGGCGATGGTGCCCAGAACGCCGATCTCGGTATCCGCGACAGGGAAGATCGCATCCTCGCCGTGGACTTCAAGATACCTGTCCCAGACATCGAAAGGCGAGGGTGTGTAAAGCGAAATCATCCGACGGTAACGCAGCACGACATCGCCTGATGGGGCCCAGACCACGTTGGCCTGGAAGTAGAGGTCCGGGAAGTGCGGGTCGGTCTCGTAATGGTTCGAGCAGAGATATACGCCAAGCCTTTGCGCCATGGCTGCAAGTGCGGTGGCTTCTGCCCCGTCGGTCGCAATTGCTGCCTTGGCTTGCCAGACTTCGCGCTTTTCGCCCAAGGGGAAGCCCGTCATCCAGTATTCCGGCAGCACGACGAGCTTTACCGGCACGCCGTTGAACCCGGCGAGAAATCCCTTGGCGGCGCCTATCTGGGCACCGACCCGGGCGATTGCTGCGGCAATGCGTTTGCGCGCATCGTCGGGCGACTGGTCCTGGTTGACTGCGTCGCAGCGGACCTGCAGGGCCAGCGCTGTACAGGCGGAAATCGTCATGACCATGCATCCGTGATTTCAGTGGCTGTTGCGGACCATATGGCCGGGTTGGCGCCCAGTTTCTGCAAGACCTCGCGCACGGCGTGGATGCGGAATGGCTGACCCGTGACATAAGGCGTGAGCGTGAAGGCGTGTACCTGTGCGCCGAACCGCTCGTGCTCGGAGAGGAGCATCGCGGCCGCTTCAAGGATCTGGTCCCGCCATTCGCCTTCGCTCTGGCGTTGATCTATCAGCAGCTTGCGGTCATCGAGTTCGCCGAACAGGGGGACGCATGACAGCGTGCCAAGGTCTGTCCTGAATGCGACGGGGACGTTGTCGATCTCCCAGTCAAGGCAGATGTCGAAACCCTGTGCGCGGATTGCCTCGGGGGTGCGGAAACCTTGCGAGCGTGCCGGGCTCATCCATGTGCGCACCGGTATTCCTGCGTCCTGGAAGGCGTGACGGACGGCGGCGACGCGCTGCTCCTCTGTTGCCGGATCGATGCCACCCCAGTGGATCGCATCGGCGTCGAGACCATAGGCCGCGATCTCGTGTCCGTCCGCGCGGATCGCCGTGATGAGCGGGTCGATGCGGCCCAGCAGCGAAGCGTTCAGGGGGAACACGGCCTTCAGGCCTGCAGCCTTCAGTTCCTTGAGGATGCGAAAGGCGCCAACGCGCAGACCGTAGTCGCGGGTGGTGTAGTGGCGCAGGTCCGGGTAGGGCGTCTGCATGGCGCCGGGATGCTTGAAGGGCTTGCCCTGCGGGTCGAGGCGATGGAACTCGAGCGGCACCACGATCATGCAGGCAAGCTTGCGGCCATTTGCCAGCGTCTTGCGCGGGCGGTCGACCGACAGGCGCCATGCATAGCGATCATGGTCCATGCCATGGCGGCGATGCGGGTAGTGCAAGTGCTCGTCCGGCAGGCTCATGGCGCAAATCCCGTTCCCGGGCGTGCAAGCCCGCGTTTGCGAATATCCGCGATTGTGGTGTCCCAGCAGTGCTCACGGTAATGGGCGGCGATTTCGGCGGCTGTTGCAAACCATACATCGTCCGCATGCGCGGTGATGTGTCGAAGCGCGTCCTCGAACGGGCGTATGCGATGGGACTGCGACACGAGGTAGGCGTGCAACGGGATGCACATCACGGTGCCGCTTTCCGCGCCCTCGGCCAACAGCTGATCGAAGTGGCGCTTCAGGATGTCGGCATAGCGGGCAGGGCTCATCGCCAGTGCGCCGTAGGTGATGACGTCGTTCACCTCGAGCGAATAGGGCATCGAGATCAGGCGGCCGGTTTTCGTCTTCAGCGGCTGGGGCTGGTCGTCCTGGAACAGGTCGCACGTGTACCAGAAGTCGTATTCCGCGATCAGGTCGAGCGTGCGCTCGGTGTGTGTCAGCGCGGGGGCGAGATAGCCGCGTATGCGCTGGCCTGTCGCCTGTTGCACCGTGCGGATCGAGTCCTCGAGCACCGCGCGCTCCTGCGCCTCGGTCATGTTGTAGGAGTAGCGGGTATTGTAGATCCCGTGGCTGAAGAACTCCCAGCCACGTTTCGTGCAGGCCTCGATGATTTCGGGGCAATGGTCGCACATGGCCACGTTGAGCGACACCGAGCCGCGCAAGCCATACTTGTCCATGAGTTCCATCAGCCGCCAGTGGCCGACGCGATTGCCCCAGTCGCGCTGCGCATAGGCCGGCACATCCGGGGAGGGCTTGGGCCAGCCCGGGCGTGAGGGGTTCTTCGGCGGGTCGAGTTCGTAGTACTCGATGTTTGGCGCAACCCAGAACGCCAGCCTCTTTCCGCCGGGCCAGACGATCTTCGGACGGTCGTGATAGGGCCAGTAATCGTAGAGGTTGGGGTCGGCGTGCGTCATGCCCGGGCCTTCAGCCAGTCGTGGACCTCCTGCGTCGAGACGATGTCGGCGTATTTCAGCAGGAGGTCTGTCAGGTTCGCATAATGGAAGCTCTCATGCTTGTCCGCGACGCATTCCTCGGGAATGATCGTGCGGTAGCCGTGGCTCAGGCTGTCGACGGCGGTCGCTCGCACGCAGCCCGAGGTCGAGCCGCCCGTCACGATGACCGTGTCGACCTTGTGCCAGACAAGGTAGCTGGCGAGCGGCGTCTCGAAGAAGGCCGAGGGCATGCGCTTGTCGAAGATGAGGTCGCGACCGTGGTCGATGCGGCAGCGCGGATCGAAGGTGTGGCGTTCGGAGCCTGATCTTATGTTCTGCAGGCTGTCGGGCGTGTTTGTGCGCGTGCCCCAGACGCCGGCGTCGCCTGCATCGGCCTTGTAGGCGACCCTGGTCCAGATCACGGGCATGCCGGCTGCCCGGAAGGCCTCGGCGATACCGTTGACCAGTCCGATCTGGCCGGGATGGGTCACGTAGGCGGTCTTCGGGAACAGGTCGGGGCGCGTGTAGGCCTGCTGAAAGTCAACGTTCACCAGCGCGGCCTTCGTCCCGAAGCCGAATTTTGCCCGTGCCGGGTTTGCCCGTGTTTCCTGAAAGATCTCCCGGGCCGTTTGGCTTGAGAGCGTCATGGTTGGTGCAAACTCGAGTTCTGATGAAGACATGTATGGTTACCCTGGTTCCCTGCCTGCGCGAACTGGATGTAGCAAAGCTGCAACATCGTGCTGACTAACCGCCACTGTCGGCCGTTTATGCAATGAATCGGCTCGTGTGAAAATTGATCGCGCTTGGTATATCATATACGACTACAAGGTGCACAATTGTGCAGGGATCGGGGGATTCAATGTCTGACTATCGTATGAAGGGTTTTCGTCACGCGCTGCTGACAGGGGCTGCCTTCTCGGCTGCCATGCTGGC
>JBILGJ010000127.1:0-7350 GCA_044351125.1 Micropepsaceae bacterium | reverse complement strand
TCCCGTCGAGGCATTGGCCGCCGAGCCGATCTGCATGCCCATGCGCTGCAGCGTCTTGAACATTTCGCCTTCCGGATAGTTTTCCGATCCGTTGAAGGCCATATGCTCGAGGAAATGGGCAACGCCACGCTCGTTTTCATTCTCGTGAAGCGAGCCGGCTTCGATCCGCATGCGCATGGACAAGGTCCCCTGCGGATTGGCCGATCGTTTGACGACATAGCGCATCCCGTTTGGCAACACGCCAAAGCGAGCACTGGGGTCCGCCTTCAGGTCACTGGCATCCTGCGGCCACACGACCTTTCCCCCTGCGGCATGCGCCGGGGCAACACCGACAATGACCACAACCACAAACGCAAGCAGGACTGAAACGCCAGCGCGCCAAGCCCCTTGTCGGTTCAACATCAGGATCCTCGTTTGGAAATCTGCAAAGAAGGCAAGGCGCTACCGCGTCGTGACCTAGACACCGGTCTCGACGACAAGGTGCTCAAGTCCGCGGAAGCCCGGCAAGGCCCGCCACGTGAAGGTCTGCGGCGCCAGCCGAAGGTTCGGGAACCGCTCGAACAGGCGTGGAATGGCAACCTGCCCCTCCATCCGGGCAAGCGGTGCACCGATGCAGATATGTGAACCTCCGCCGAACGACATGTGGGGCGGACGCTTGCGGGTGATGTCGAAGCTGTCCGGATCCTCGAACACCGACGGATCACGGTTGGCAGCGCGCACGAATGTCATCATCGGGTCGCCGGCATGAATGGGACAACCGCCGATCTCCATGTCACGCGACGCCACGCGCGAAGTCAGCGAGACCGGCGCCTCGAAGCGCAGGATCTCCTCGACCGCATTCGCGGCAAGGCTGGGATCGGCGCGCAGGGCCGCAAGCTGTTCGGGGTGGCGAAGCAGTGTGAGCACGCCATTCCCGATCAGGTCGGTCGTGGTCAGGTTGCCGCCGACCAGCAGCGCGGCCAGGTTGATGCGGATTTCCGCGTCGTTCAGCGGCGCGCCTTCGGCCTGCAGCTGCACCATGTCGGTGATGAGGTCGTCGCGCGGGATCCGACGGCGTTCGGCCATCGCCTGCGTGAAATAGGCCGTCAGCGCAGCATCAGCCGCGATCATCTGGCGGGTCTGCTCTTCCGAACGCATCACGTGCAGGGCCAGAATGATGCCCTCGGACCAGGCACGGAACTCCTGCAGCCGTTCCCGCTCCACACCCAGCACCTTGGCGATAACCAGGATCGGGATGGGAATGCCATAGTCATCGATGACATCGAACTGCGCGCGGGTGGCCAGTCCGTCAAGCACCTCGTCAACGATCGTGTCGACATCGGCGCGCATCCGCGCCGCCCGCTTGTAGAAGGCTTTGGTCAGTGGCTGGCGAACCCGCGCATGGTCGGGATCATCCATGAAGAGGATGGACTCGCCCTCGCGCGGGCCACGCTCGTCCATCCGGTTGGCAAATTGACGGAACAGCGAATCCGGCCGGGCGCGCGAAGGGTGGCGCCACAGCGAGCGGTCATTCACCACCGACTTGATGTCATCATACCGCGTCAGGATGAACTGGTTGCTCAGCGTGTCCTTGTGAACCGGACAGCGTGACTGCAGGTCCTCAAGCAGCGGATAGGGATCGTCCCGCGTGGCCGGATCGAGACCCATCAGCTGGAATGTGGTGGGGAGGGGCTTTTCGCTCATGTTTCTCCTTACCACAGGCCATCCCCTGCCGAAAGCGACAGGATTAAGGCCTGCTTAAGCGCGACCGGCTAGGATGGTCGTCCTCAGCGTCAGACCGGACAGGCAAATGGAGATCATGTCCAGCCCGCTGCCGGCGCTCCCAGTCGACGTCGGCGATGCTTCGATGCAACGCGAACTGGCACTGAAGCTCGCGGCGATGACGCTTGCCTCGCAACCCGGACGTCCGCAGCCCGCGCCCCCCGCGGGGACGGATACGGTCGCACGGACCCTGTTGTCGACCCTGACCGCTTTGGCAAGGGGCCAGGACAGCCTGGGCCAATTGCTGGGTGATCTCGTGCAGTCCGAACCGCTTGCACGCGTACCCGCAGAGATACGCGCCGACATCCAGCGCGTGCTGGTCCTTGCCCGTCCAGTCGTCGAGGCAGGGCTGACACGCCCCGATCCCGCGCCGGCGCAGGGCCAAGCACCCGCAGGTGCGAACGTACCCGCGCCGCCACCGGCCGACCCGAGGCTTGCGAACTTGGCCCCCCTTGCAACGGCCCTCGAGCGGTTGCAATCAAGCCTGAAGACATGGCAGCCCGCGGCAACACAGTCCCCTGCGAACCCCGTGCAGAACCTGCCAGCGGGCATCTCTCAACCCGCGACCGCCGTGCCGTCGCCTCAGGCAGCCCTGGCCCCCGAAAACGCCTCCATCGCCGTGCCGCTGCGAACGCCGGCAGGGCAAACGCCAGCACAGCCAGCACCTGCGCCAGCCTCGACGCCTGCAACCACGCCCCCTGGCGCAGGCTCCGCCCCGGCACCGGCCACGCAGCCAGACCCGCTGCGAACCGGCCCGATCGCAGGCGCGGACGATGGCGCCCAACTCGCCGCGGAAAACCTGCTTCTCGCGGCAGCCAACCCACAGGCCATGCAGAACCTGGCACCTGCATCAGCCCGGACAGGCGGCATTGCCGATGCACTGGTCTCGCTGCTGCTCGCGCAGCAGGCTGGCGCGACGCCAGAAGAGAGCGTGCAGCGCCTGAGAAGCCAAAGACAGGCCTTGCCCGCTGGCGCCGAAGCGGACCCGCATTCGATGCCGGCAAGCAGTGCTGTGGCCGCCTATCGCAAGGCGATGCCGACGGCACCAGTGTCAACCGCCACGCAATGGCCCGCAGACCCCAGCGAAGCCCTGATCGCACGCACGTTGCTGGCGCGAACGGAAGCCGCGCTCACCCAGACGCGGCTGCTTGATGTTGCAACGCAGCTCCACCGCGCCGAACACACGCCAGCCCCCCCCTCGAGCAGCACGCCGGGTCACTGGAACTTCGAACTCCCGCTCGCAACGCCGCTGGGCCAGACGCTGGTCCGCTTCGAACTCGAGCGACAGGCCCGCAAGGCGGCGGGCAACAAGCCCGAAACGGTCTGGCGCGCGCGCCTGTCTCTGGACCTCGAACCGCTCGGCCCCATCCACGCCCAGGTCGCGCTGCTTGGAACAAAGACATGGGTCAGCCTCTGGGCAGAACGACCCGACACGGCGCATCTGCTGGCTGAAGGTCAATCCGTGCTGCGTCAGTCCCTGGGCGTCGAAGACCTCGAAGCCGAGATAGTCTTTCACGGTGGTGCACCAGCTTCAGCGCCGGGTGGCACGGGCGGCATGTGGGACGCAAACGCATGACGGCACCGGGCGAACAGAAACCTGCGCCAGCCTCGATCGCGGTGGCCCTCGACTACCAGCCCGGCCATACCCCGCGCGTCGTTGCAACGGGCCGCGGCCACGTCAGCGATCGCATCATAGAGGTCGCCAAGGCCCATGGCGTGCCGCTGCAGAAGGACCCGGCGCTGGCCGCAGCCCTGTCGACCCTCGAACTCGACCAGGAAATCCCCGAGCAGCTCTACCGCGCCGTGGCGCAGGTCCTCGGATTTATCCTCAGGGCCGCCGGCAAGCTTAAATAGCCGCGCCCGACCAGGCCCCAACATTTCCACAGCCGAATCGGTCGGCGTTGCAGCTAATCCGCGCTTTGGGACCATTACGGTGCGCGGCCACCCCGTTCTCCACAGCGCCCGACCCGTGGCACGATTTGATGGCTGGATTGATTCTCGGATGGATCTCCCGGCGTCCTGGCCGCAGCGCCAGCCAGCCCCCACAGCGGCGCTGTCAGCACATCCGACACGGCAAACCGGGCCTGCGGATTTCCCCACAGTGGTTTTCCCGCCCTCTCCACAGGAACCACCACAAAATATAGTTGGTCGGCACGTCGCTTAACACAAAATCTATTGCCCGGAACAAGATCTAGGTACTACATAATCGTCCCTGAGCACGGCGTCGGCACCACGACACCCGGGACTTAAAAACCCCGGAAAATAAAGAAAAACCGGCCGCCGCAGGGGATTGTTGGGCACGAGGGCAACTAAACCAAGGGGCGTCAGCCAATGCGTATCGACCGCTGCTTCACCGTTGAAGGCAAATCCGCATACGAAGGAATTTCATTTCGCACTACCACCAGCGAAATCCGCAACCCGGACGGCTCGGTCGTGTTCAAACAGGACAATATCGAGGTCCCCGAACGCTGGTCCCAGGTTGCCTCTGACGTTCTTGCCCAAAAGTACTTTCGCAAGGCTGGCGTGGCCGCGCGCCTGAAGCCCGTTCGCGAGGACAAGGTCCCCGAATGGCTTTGGCGCCAGGTTCCGGACGAGGACGCCCTTGCATCGCTGGTACCCGAAGCCCGCATGAGCGGCGAAACGAGCGCACGCCAGGTGTTCGATCGTCTTGCGGGTACATGGACGTATTGGGGCTGGAAAGGCGGCTACTTCAACAGCGAGAAGGACGCCCGCGCCTATTTTGACGAAATGCGCTACATGCTGGCCATGCAGATGGCTGCGCCCAACAGCCCGCAGTGGTTCAACACCGGCCTGCATTGGGCCTATGGCATCGACGGTCCCGCCCAGGGCCACCACTATGTCGACCACTGGACCGGCAAGCTTGTCCAGTCCGACAGCGCCTACGAGCACCCCCAGCCCCACGCCTGCTTCATCCAGGGCATCAAGGACGATCTCGTGAATGAAGGCGGCATCATGGACCTCTGGGTCCGCGAGGCGCGTCTCTTCAAGTACGGCTCGGGCACGGGCTCGAATTTCTCGGCCCTGCGCGGCGCGACTGAAAGGCTCTCGGGCGGCGGCAAGTCGTCGGGCCTCATGAGCTTCCTCAAGATCGGCGACCGCGCGGCGGGCGCCATCAAGTCGGGCGGCACCACGCGTCGCGCCGCCAAGATGGTGATCGTCGATGTCGATCACCCCGACGTCGAGGCCTTCATCGACTGGAAGGTCACCGAGGAACACAAGGTGGCAGCCCTCGTCACCGGCACGCGCCTGCTGAACAAGCACCTCAACGCGGTCATCAAGGCCTGCGTGAACTGCAGCGCCGACGGCGACGCCTGCTTCGACCCGGCCCAGAACCCGGCGCTCAAGCGCGAGATCAAGGCCGCCCGCAAGGCCAGCATCACCGACAACGCCATCCAGCGCGCGATCCAGTTCGCCCGCCAGGGCTACACCTCGATGCACATCCCCGTGCTCGACACCGACTGGGACGGCGAGGCCTATTACACCGTCTCGGGTCAGAACTCGAACAACTCGGTGCGGGTCAACGATGAGTTCCTGCGCGCCGTCGAAGCCGACGCCGACTGGAAACTCACGCGTCGCACCGATGGCAAGCTCCACAAGTCCGTCAAGGCGCGCGCGCTCTGGGACAAGATTGCCGAAGCCGCCTGGCAGTGTGCCGACCCGGGCCTGCAGTACCACACCACGATCAATGACTGGCACACCTGCCCCGAGTCCGGCCCGATCCGCGCCTCGAACCCGTGCTCGGAATACATGTTCCTCGACGACACGGCCTGCAACCTTGCCTCGCTCAACCTGCTGTCCTTCCGCAAGGAATTGCAGGATGGAAGCACGGTATTCGACGTGGTCGCCTACGAGCACGCGGTCCGCCTGTGGACCATCACGCTTGAAGTCTCGGTGATGATGGCGCAGTTCCCCTCGAAGGAAATCGCACAGCTCTCCTACGAGTACCGCACGCTCGGCCTCGGCTATGCCAATATCGGCGGCCTGCTGATGTCTTCCGGCATTGGTTATGACAGCCGCGAAGGCCGCGCCGTGGCCGGCGCCCTCGCCGCCCTGATGACCGGCGCCTCCTACGCGACATCGGCTGCGATAGCCAAGGAGCTCGGCGCCTTCCAGGGCTACGCGAAGAACTGCGACCACATGCTGCGCGTGATGCGCAACCACCGGCGCGCCGCCCACGGCGCCGTCGACGGCTACGAGAAGCTGGCCATCAAGCCCGTGCCCCTGAATGCGATCCACATGCCGGCAACAGGCTTCGAAGGCCTGGTCGACCGCGCACGCGGCTCGTGGGACGAGGCACTGCAACTCGGCGCCGTCCACGGCTATCGCAACGCCCAGACCACCGTGATCGCCCCGACTGGCACGATCGGCCTGGTCATGGATTGCGACACCACCGGCATCGAGCCGGACTTCGCGCTGGTGAAATTCAAGAAGCTGGCCGGCGGCGGCTACTTCAAGATCATCAACCAGTCGGTGCCCGAGGCGCTGCGCGTGCTGGGCTACAAGCCCCAGCAGATCGAGGCCATGATCAACTACGCCGTCGGTCACGGCACGCTCAAGGGTTCGCCCGGCGTGAACCATGAGTGGCTGCGCATCAAGGGCTTCTCCGAGAAGGAGCTGGCCTCCGTCGAGACCGCGCTCGCCACCGCGTTCGACATCCGCTTCGTGTTCAACCGCTGGACGCTGGGCGACAAGTTCTGCATCGAGACCCTGGGCATCCCGGCCGAAAAGCTGGACAACCAGGACATCGACCTTCTCGCCGAACTCGGCTTCTCGAAGACCGAGATCGAGGCCGCAAACATGTACTGCTGCGGCGCGATGACCCTCGAGGGAGCGCCGCACCTCAAGGCAGAGCACCTGCCCGTCTTCGATTGCGCCAACCCGTGCGGCAAGACCGGCAAGCGCGCGCTTTCGGTCGACAGCCACATCCTGATGCTGGCCGCCGCCCAGCCATTCATCTCGGGCGCGATTTCCAAGACGATCAACATGCCCAACAACGCGACGGTTCAGGACTGCGCCGACGCCTACATGAAGTCGTGGAAGCTGGCACTGAAGGCCAATGCCCTCTACCGCGACGGCTCGAAGCTCTCGCAGCCGCTGACCTCGAGCATCCTGGCCACCGAAGACGACCAGGACGACCTGCTCGACCAGCTGCCCGAGATGTCACAGTCGGCAAAGGCGCAGGCCGTGGCCGAGCGCATCGTCGAGCGCGTCATCGAGATCGCCAAGCACGAACGCGAGAAGCTGCCGCAGCGCCGCAAGGGTTACACCCAGAAGGCGACCGTGGGCGGACACAAGGTCTACCTGCGCACGGGCGAGTACGACGACGGCCGCCTCGGCGAGATCTTCATCGACATGCACAAGGAAGGCGCCGCCTTCCGCAGCCTGATGAACAACTTCGCCATCGCCATCTCGATCGGCCTGCAATACGGCGTGCCGCTGGACGAATACGTGGAGGCCTTCACCTTCACGCGGTTCGAGCCGGCCGGCATTGTCACCGGCAACGACTCGATCAAGAACGCGACCTCGGTGCTCGACTATATCTTCCGCGAGCTGGCCGTCTCTTATCTG
>JBILGJ010000126.1:0-7354 GCA_044351125.1 Micropepsaceae bacterium | reverse complement strand
GCTTTCGCGAAGTGGCTTGATACCCGACTGCCAATCATCCGCCTGGTGGATGAGTCGATCGTGCAGTTCCCCACGCCGAAGAACCTGAACTTCTGGTTCACGTTCGGTGGCATCCTGACCTTCATGCTGGCGGTACAGATCGTGTCCGGCATCGTGCTGGCCATGCATTACGTTCCGCACGAGACCATGGCCTTCGAAAGCGTCGAGCGCATCATGCGCGACGTGAATTACGGGTGGCTGATCCGCTACATACACTCGAACGGCGCGTCGATGTTCTTCATCGCCGTCTACATCCATATCTTCCGTGGACTTTATTACGGGTCCTACAAGGCGCCGCGTGAGGTGCTCTGGCTGCTGGGCATCGTGATCTACCTGCTCATGATGGCTACCGGCTTCCTTGGCTATACGCTGCCGTGGGGCCAGATGTCGTTCTGGGGCGCAACCGTCATCACCAACTTCTTCAGCTCGATCGATCAGGTCCTGCCTGGCGTCGGCTCGGCGATTACGCAGTGGCTCTGGGGTTCGTTTGCGGTCGACAACACGACCCTGCAGCGCTTCTTCTCGCTCCACTATCTGCTGCCGTTCGTGATTGCGGGCGTCGTGGTGCTGCATGTCTGGGCGCTGCATGTGCCCGGAAACAACAATCCGCTGGGCATTGACGTGAAGAGCGCGGCCGACACGGTGCCGTTCCACCCGTACTACACGATCAAGGATCTCTTCGCCCTTGCGATGTTTGTCCTGTTCTTCTCGTATTTTGTGTTCTTCTACCCGAACTTCCTTGGCCACGCGGACAACTACATCCCGGCGGACCGACTGGTGACGCCGCCGCATATCGTGCCGGAATGGTATTATCTGCCATTCTACGCGATCCTGCGCTCGGTGCCTGACCAGCTGGCTGGTGTCGTCCTGATGTTCGGTGCGATCGTGATCTGGGCTTTCCTGCCCTGGCTCGACCGCAGCCATGTCCGTTCGAACAAGTTCCGGCCGCTCAACCGCCAGTTCTTCTTTATCCTGATTGGCGTGGTCTGGATCCTTGGCATGCTTGGTGCCCAAACACCGGATGGCAACTTCCAGTTCTACTTCGGCATTGAAGTGCCGATCTCGAAGCTGCTGCTCACGCAGATCTGCACCATCTGGTACTTCGCGCATTTCTTCATCATCACTCCCATTGTCAGCACGATGGAGAAGCCCTTGCCCGTTCCCGAGAGCATCGCCACGGCGGTACTCGCGAAGGGCAGTGCCTCCGGTTCGGCCAAGGCAAACGGGTAAGGGGGCAGCCATGAGACTTTTTGCAATCGCCTCCCTGCTTTCCCTTGTCCTGACAACCGGCGCCCAGGCTGCTGGTGGTGGCGACACCGCGCGCAAGCACCCGGAGCCACAGGCCTGGACGTTTTCAGGTCCCTTTGGAACCTTTGACCGCCAGCAACTGCAGCGCGGCTATCAGGTCTACAAGGAGGTCTGCGCAGCGTGCCACGGGATGAAGCTTCTCGCGTTCCGCAATCTCTCGCAGCCCGGCGGTCCGGAGTTCAGTGCGGCGCAGGCCAAAGCCCTGGCTGCGGGCGTACAGGTCGCAACGCTGGACGATGCCGGTGAACCGGTAGAGCGTGCGGGCACGGTTGCTGACCGTTTCCCGTCGCCGTATCCGAACGACAAGGCTGCCCGTGCTGCCAACAACAATGCGCTGCCGCCCGACCTGTCGGTCATCGTCAAGGCGCGTGCGCATGGCATCGAGGGTGAAGGTCCCGATTATCTCTACTGGCTGCTGATTGGCTATTCCGATCCGCCGGAGGGCAAGACCGTTCTGGAGGGGCTGTACTACAATCCCTATTTTGAAGGTCACCAGATCGCGATGCCCCCTCCGCTTGCGTCGGACGGACAAGTCACGTGGCCCGATGGCAATCCGCCGGCGACCAAGCAGCAGATGGCCAAGGATGTTGTTGCGTTCATGACGTGGGCCGCAGATCCGCACATGGAAGCCCGCAAGGCTCTGGGCGTGAAGGTCTTCATCTTCCTGATCTTCCTGTCCGTCCTTCTGTTCTTTGCCTACAAGCGTCAGTGGAAGGACGTCGATCACTGAGCGGCAGGGCCACTCATTGCTGACCTCAGGAAGGGACCGGCGATAGCCGGTCCCTTTTTTGCTGCTGGCGGATGGCGTCCTCATTTCGATTGCGCCGGGGACCCCAGATGCTAAAAACGCGCCGAATCCACGGCGGGTGAAGTTCATGAGCAAGACTGTCATTGGTGTCATTGGCGGCAGCGGTGTCTATGGCATTGACGGGCTGGAGGCGGCGCGCTGGGAGCGCGTGCGCTCGCCATGGGGGGAGGCCTCGGATGAGCTTCTCTTCGGCCGTCTTGGCGGGGTGGACATGGTTTTCCTGCCGCGGCACGGCCGCGGCCACGTGCACACGCCGTCCTCGATCAACTACCGCGCCAATATCGACGTGATGAAACGGGTCGGGGTGACCGACATCATCTCGGTTTCGGCTTGCGGCTCATTCCGCGAAGAGCTGGCGCCTGGCACCTTTGTGCTTGTCGACCAGTTCATCGATCGCACGTTTGCGCGCGAGAAGTCTTTCTTCGGGCCGGGCTTCGTCGCGCATGTCTCGATGGCTCACCCGGTCTGCCCGCGTCTGGTATCGGCCCTCTCCAAGGCAGCACAACAGTCGGGAATCAAGCATGTCGTCGGCGGGACCTATCTGGCGATGGAGGGGCCGCAATTCTCGACGCTTGCCGAGTCGAACCTCTATCGCGATTGGGGCTGCAGCGTGATTGGCATGACCGCCATGCCAGAGGCAAAGCTCGCCCGCGAGGCCGAGTTGCCCTATGCTATCGTTGCAATGGTGACGGACTATGATTGCTGGCATCCGGGCCATGACCATGTCACCGTGGACCAGGTCGTGAAGATCCTGAATGGCAACGCCGACAATGCGCGCAAGCTGCTGAAGGCGCTGGCGCCACTGCTGGGTCCGGAGCGGTCGCCGTCGCCACTTGGAATTGAAACCACCCTTGATACCGCGCTGATCACGTCGCCCGAAAAACGGGATGCGGCGCTTGTTGCGAAACTTGATGCCGTCGCTGGCCGTGTTCTGAAAGGCTCTTGAACCATGGATTTCAAATCGGTCATTCGCACCATTCCGGACTATCCGAAGCCCGGCATCATGTTCCGCGATGTGACGACGCTGTTTGGAAATGCGCGTGCGTTCCGCACGACGGTTGACAGGCTCGTGCAGCCTTATGCCGGCACACGCATCGACAAGGTCGTCGGCATCGAGGCGCGTGGCTTCATCCTGGCGGGTGCGGTTGCGCACCAGTTGTCGGTCGGGTTTGTGCCCGTGCGCAAGAAGGGCAAGCTGCCCTGGCGCACGATCAGCCAGACCTATGACCTTGAGTATGGAACGGACACGGTCGAGATCCATGAAGACGCCGTCCAGCGCGGCGAGAATGTGCTTCTCGTCGATGATTTGATCGCCACCGGTGGCACGGCCGAGGCAGCGATCCGTCTTATCGAGAAAGTCGGCGGCAACGTGGTTGGCTGCAGCTTCATCATTGATCTTCCCGAACTCAAGGGACGGGAGCGTCTGGAGAAGCTTGGCAAGCAGGTGCTGTCGCTCGTCGAGTTCGAAGGGCACTGAGCACGCATGAAGATCCACGGGCGGGCCTATCGGACAATCTGGGTTGCTCCTGACGGGTGGTCGGTTGTTGTCATCGACCAGACCGCGCTGCCGTTTGCGTTCTCCACGCGACCACTTTGCTCAATCGACGATGCCGCTCATGCCATCAAGAGCATGGTTGTGCGCGGGGCTCCGCTGATCGGCGCCACGGCGGCCTATGGGCTTTGCATGGCGCTGCGCGAGGATGCCTCGGATGCGGCGCTTGCACGCGCTTATGATCTTCTGGTTGCGACGCGGCCGACCGCCATCAACCTGAAATGGGCGCTCGACCAGATGGTGGAAGCGGTGCGTCCGGCGCCTCCGGCCGAGCGCGTGTCGGTTGCCTACGCAAGGGCTGCGCGCCTGTGTGACGACGACGTTGCCACGAACGAAGCCATTGGTCGAAACGGCTTGTCCATCATCAAGGACATTGCCCAGCGCAAGCCGGGAAAGACCGTCAACATCCTGACCCATTGCAATGCAGGCTGGCTTGCGTGTGTCGACTGGGGCACGGCACTTGCCCCCATCTACATGGCGCATGATGCGGGCATTCCTGTCCATGTGTGGGTCGACGAGACGCGTCCGCGCAACCAGGGGGGCTCGCTGACGGCCTATGAACTTGGTGCGCATGGCGTGAAGCATACGATCATCGTCGACAATGCCGGCGGGCATTACATGCAGCATGGGCTTGTCGACATGTGCATCGTCGGAACCGACCGCACGTCTGCAACGGGTGATGTTGCCAACAAGATCGGTACCTATCTCAAGGCGCTCGCAGCTCATGACAACGGCGTGCCGTTCTATGTCGCGCTTCCCTCGTCGACCATCGACTGGACGATCGAGGACGGCTTGCGGCAGATCGAGATCGAGGAGCGCTCTGCCAAAGAGGTCACGCAGGTGCTGGGTCAGCTTGCCGATGGTTCCACGCAGATGGTTGGTTTGACGGCACCGGGCAGCCCTGCGGCCAATCCTGCCTTCGATGTGACGCCGGCGCGGCTGGTGACGGGGCTTGTGACGGAACGCGGGGTGTGTGCAGCGACGCGCGAGGGGCTTCGTGGGCTCTTTCCGGAACGTGCGGGATGACGCGGGCACCGACGCGGCGCCGTGCTGTCCCGGCAGCGCTTGCTGCGGCCATGCTCGAGACCGGACGCATGATGGCGGAAACCCGCCTCTCACCGGGACGAAGCGGGAATTTTTCGGCCCGTCACGGCAGCGGGATGGTGATCACACCGACTGGCAAGTCCTATGACGGATTGACGGTGGATGACCTTGTTGTTGTCGATGCCGATGGCCAGCGCGCGTCGGGTGCCGGAACGCCGTCGAGCGAGTGGCGGATGCACCTTGCGATCTATCGTGCGCGGCCGGATTGTGCTGCGATCGTGCACACGCATTCGCGTCATGCGACAGCGCTGGCCTGTGCTCATCTTCCGATCCCGGCTTTTCATTACATGGTGGCAGCGTTCGGTGGTTCGCAGGTCGCTTGCGCACCCTATGCGACTTATGGCTCCGAGCGGCTGGCTCGGCTGGCCGTAAAGGCCCTGGGCCCGAGGCACGCGTGCCTGCTTGCCAACCATGGGAGCCTTGCCCTGGGCACGGGCCTGCGCGAGGCCTTTGAGCGCGCGCAGGATCTCGATGACCTCGCGGCACAGTATATCCTTGCGCTGCAAGCTGGCCGGCCGCGCATTCTTTCGGCCCGGGACATGAAGATTGTGCTCGGGAAATTCAGGACTTATGGTGTCCCGGACGAGGAGGAAACCGCAGGATGACCACAGCCCTGATCACGGGCGCCGCGCGGCGCCTCGGGCGGGACATCGCGCTCAAGCTTGCGTCCGAGGGGTGGGACATTGCTGCCCATTACCTGTCGAGCGAGGCCGAGGCGCAGAGCCTGCGCGATGAGGTTGTCCGCCTTGGCCGCGCCTGCAGCCTCGTTCGCGCAGATCTTGCGGATGAAGCGCAGGTGAGGACGATTGTTGAACGTGCAGAGGCTGGAACCGGTCCCGTGAGCGTGCTTGTGAACTGTGCGTCCGTGTTCGAGGACGACCGGGTCGAGACTGCGACGCGTGCGAGCTGGGACATGCATCTCGACACGAACCTGCGGGCGCCCTTTGTGCTGTCGCAGGCCATGGCCGCCCGGCTGCCGCCGTCCATGAATGGCTGTATCGTCAACATCATCGATCAGTCGATCCTGCGCCTCACGCCGCAGTTCATCTCCTACACCGTGTCCAAGTCGGCACTGTGGACGCTGACGCGGACGATGGCGCAGGCGCTTGCGCCGCGCATCCGGGTGAATGCGGTAGCGCCCGGTCCCTCGTTGAAGGCGTCGCACCAGAGCCAGGCGAATTTCGACCGACAGGTGAATTCCACCTTGCTGCGTCGCCCGTCGGGCCCGGCGGAGATCGCGGGGGCCGTTTCGTATCTTGTTTCGGCCCAGGCGGTGACGGGGCAGATGATTGCGGTTGACAGCGGGCAGCATCTTTCCTGGTCTGCCAGCGACTTCGTGGAGTGAAACACCGTGGCGAATGAGCGTGTACAGGTTCAGCCGCAAGTCCATCCCTTGCGCATTGCGGACGCGAAGCGGCGCATTCGCCACGTCTTCGTGCGAGACCTCGAGCTCGACGCAAATATCGGGGTCTACCATCGCGAGAAGGGGTGCAGCCAGCCTGTCCGGATCAATGTGGACCTGACAGTGGAGGAGGGCGATGTCCTTCTCGAGGACCAGCTTTCCAATGTGGTCGACTACGGAGCCGTGGTCGACGGGATCAAGGACATCCTGGCTGGCGGGCATCTGAACCTTGTCGAGACGCTGGCCGAGCGTATTGCGGAATTCTGCCTGTCGGACACGCGGGTGCGGGTAGCGCGTGTCCGGATCGAGAAGCTCAAGGTCGTTGCGGAAGCCAAGTCTGTCGGTGTCGAGATTGAGCGAGAATCCCAGCGCTAGGCATGTGGTGAGCTTGCATGTCCGAGCCTGGCGATACTGCTGACAATCCTGCAGCCGATGGCTTGGGCCTTCTGGCGCGTGGCGCGGATGTGATTGCCTCGTATCTGCCGCGGCTGCCGCAAGCTCCGGGTGTCTATCGCATGCTGGGCGCCGATGGTGCCGTGCTTTATGTCGGCAAGGCCGCGAGCCTCAAGAAGCGCGTGCAGGCCTACACCAAGCCCTTCGACCAGCCTGCGCGCATCGCGCGGATGATTGCCAACACGAGCTCGATGGAGTTCGTGCAGACAGCGTCCGAAGTCGAGGCACTGCTGCTTGAAGCCAACCTGATCAAGCGGCTCAAGCCCCGCTACAATATCCTGCTGCGGGACGACAAGTCGTTCCCCCATATCCTGATCACGGCCGACCATGAGGCGCCGCAGATCGTCAAGCATCGTGGGTCCAAATCGCGCAAGGGGGATTATTTCGGTCCCTTTGCCTCTGCCGGTGCGGTGAACCGGACGCTGAATACGTTGCAGCGCGCCTTCCTGCTCAGGAGCTGTTCGGATGCCGTGTTCTCGGCGCGGACGCGTCCGTGCCTGCTCTACCAGATCAAGCGGTGTGCCGCGCCTTGCGTGGGCAAGATATCATCGCAGGACTATGCGCGGCTGGTTGACCAGGCGCGTGACTTCATGCGCGGGCGCGGGCAGGACGTGCGCGACGGCCTTTCGGTCGAGATGGAGACTGCCGCCGAAGCGCTTGATTTCGAGAAGGCTGCGCGGCTCAGGGA
>JBILGJ010000140.1:0-7073 GCA_044351125.1 Micropepsaceae bacterium | reverse complement strand
TTTGTCCGGTGAGGCTGTTGCGGGATGTGGAGTGAGGGGCTTTTCTGGCGAGCGTTGTCTAGAGGATGCCTTCGACGTGGATCAGCTGTCCGTTCTGACGGATGGCCTTGATCGCGGCGCGGCCCTTTTCATCTATGGCGGCGTCGACGCTGACTGTTCCCTTGCGTGCGGCCTCCTCGATGGCAAGGCCCGTGCCTTGAGGGACGAAGTAGCTCTCGATGCCATAGCTGAGCGTCATGAACTGGCTGCTGGCGGTACCGGGCGCGTCCATGCTCAGGATCTGCGCCCTCAGGCTGATCTCGGTGTCGGACGGCTTTTCGTGCGAGTTTGACAGGGTGACCGCTGTCCATGTTTCTGCGGTCCGGCGCAGCCGGACGTAGATCGTGTTCCCGGGTGCCAGTGTTTTCGTTCCGCTCAGCCTGGAAACGTCGAGGCGG
Source organism: Micropepsaceae bacterium (assembly GCA_044351125.1). Lineage (GTDB taxonomy): Bacteria > Pseudomonadota > Alphaproteobacteria > Micropepsales > Micropepsaceae > SZUA-430. The sequence continues at coordinate 6,636 of JBILGJ010000140.1, read as the reverse complement.
GAGATGTCGTAGTTCAGCACCACATAGTCGCCACGGAACAGGTCGCGCGGATCGACGGGGACAACCTTGAGGGTCACAGTCCTGCTGCTGTCGAGCATGTGCTGGCGGTCGAGGATCATCCAGCCAAGTGCGATGGTCTGGAGTGCGACGATGATGAGGATGCGCAAGGTCATCATGTACGGTGCCTCCTTCACGCGGTCGCGCTGGCGATCAGGCGCCGGCGCAGGGGTTCAAGGCCCAGCGCCAGCAGGATCAGCAGGATGCCGCCAACCGTGAAGAACACGGCCTGGTCCATCAGGGCCGAAAACAGCTCGAAATAGGTGTAAAGCACCCAGCCGCCGAAGGCCACGATCGACCAGTTGATCACGAAGCGGTCATCGAGGCGTGCGCCGCGCGAGAGGCTCCAGAGGATGACGACCAGCGAGCAGATGAGATAGGGCACTTCGGTGTCGCTGGCCTCGCCGCGGGTCTGCGTGACGTAGTAGATGGTTGCCGCGATGGCAAAGAAAGTGCCTGCGATGTCCATCGCCGATGCGCCCTTGCGCTGGAGAGGCAGCATGACGGCGCCGAGGGTCAGGATCGAGGCGACCGCCGCAAAGAAGATCCACGAGAGAGACGAGCCGACGGTGTGGCCGTCAAACAGGTGGACGACCGAAAAGGCGGCGATGAATGTGAAGAAGGCATAGTGACCGACCATGAGGGTGATCCCGTTGGGTCCGGGCTCGCGGATCTGCGTCACCGACCAGAGCAGCAGCGGCAGGAAGACATAGATCGAGGCGATTTCGGCGTCGCTCCACAGCAGCAGGTCCTGGAGGCTGTCGTTCGACACGACGAACCAGAGGATGAGGCTGAGGGCCGACAGATGGATCCCCGGTCGCCATTGGATGACGGCGGCCTGTGCGGCGCATACGGACCAGAACAGGATGAATTGCACATGGAGCGGCCCGTCGAAATCCGTGGATTCCTGAACCGTCCAGAGCGATCCGATCGCAAGCGCTGCCACCAACGCTGCGCGGGATGGCGCGAGGAGTGCCGTCACCAGGGCACCAAGGGCCCACAGCAGCGAGCCGTCGGGGTAGTGCGAATTTATGTTGTAGGTCTGGGCGACGAACCAGATGTTGGCGCCGAACAGCAGCACGCCGAGCAGGAGCAGCGCTTCGCCAATGAACTTGCGGTTTGCCTGAAGGGCCCAGATGGCGGCTGCGTAGGCCAGCCACATCGATCCGAACAGCACCACAAGGCGGGCACCCTTGGACATATCGGCCCAGTTGGCACCGACGAAGGACAGCGCGCCAGCGCCGATCAGGATGGCCCCGAATATCGCGAGAATGGACTCCAGGCGTCCCCTTGTCGTGGGAACCGCGATGGTGGCGAGGATGCGCTCGCGGTTTTCAGCCGGGACCAGGCCCTGCGCGATCCACATGTCGAGGTCACGCTTGAGTTGTGTGACGTAGAAGGGGGGGCGCATTGTCGTTTTGGCTCCGCTGCTCGCGACACGGGGATCGTCGCTGGCAACTATGCCCGAATTGCGGCCTTTCGCAAAACCGCGGCAAAGAAGCCGTCCGTGCCGTTTCGCGCCGGTGAAAGCTGCAGGTAGTCGACGCCGCTGCAGGGCCAGCGCGCCTGGGTGAGGCTGGCCCAGTGCTGGCGTGCCTCGACACGATGGAAGCCGGGGTTCGCCGCGAGGAAGGTTTCGACCTGGCGCTCGTTCTCCTCGGGCAGCAGCGAGCACGTGGCATAGACGAGCAGGCCATCGGGCTGCACGAAGCTGCTGGCGCGGGCGAGGATCGATGCCTGCAGCGCCGTGAGTTCGGTGAGGTTGGTCGCATGGGTGGACCAGCGGACATCGGGATTGCGCCGCCATGATCCCGTGCCCGAACAGGGTGCGTCGACCAGTACGCGGTGGAAGCGGCCGTGGAGGCGCTTCATGTCCTTGGTGTCGGTCGGGGGCAGTTTGATCCGCTCGGCATTTTCGGCGCCGGCGCGCTTCATGCGGATCTTGGCGCGGGCGAGACGCACGTCGCTGATATCGCATGCCACGATATGTCCGCGGTTCTGCATGGCGGCGGCGAGGGCGAGTGTCTTGCCGCCGGTGCCCGAGCAGAAATCCATGACCTGCATGCCGGGCCGCGCATCGCAGAGAAGGGCTGCAAGCTGCGAGGCCTCGTCCTGGAACTCGACCAGGCCGTCGCGGAAGGCGCGCGTGGCCGAGACGTTCGTCTCGGGCGCGCAGCGCAGGCCCCAGGGGCTTGTCGTCATGGGCTTTGCCTCGACCTTGTCCCAGTGCAGGCGCTCGATGGCGACCTCGCGCGTGGCTTTGAGCGTGTTGACCCTCAGGTCCACGGGCGGGGTGGCGATGGCGGCGGCCATCTCGGCGGCGAAGTGCTCGCCGAGGGCCTGACCGAGCAGGCTGTCCCAGGGTGCAGGGCACTCGAGGCGCACGGCCTCGGGCATCTCGGGGTCGTCGAGGGGGCGGCGCGCCAGTTTGCGCATCAGGGCGATGTCCTCGACGCCGGCGGTGTCTTCCCAGCGCTGGCCGCGGCGGGCAAACACGGTCCAGGCTGACATCAGGGCCGCGGGCGAGGGCTCCGTGCCGGCCTTCGCGAGGTGCCAGCCAAGGCGCGCGCGATGGCGGTTGATCGCGCCCAATGTCTGGACCACCTCGCGGCGGCCGTCAGGGGAAAGCCCGGCGGCCGACTTGAGGGTACGGGTGATCGCCTGGTCGAGCGAGGCGCCTGCGGCCTGCTGGATCAGGCCATCGGCCACGGCAGCTGCGATTGCGTCCCATGTTTCGGTCCGCGGATGTGCCGGGTTTGGGCGACGCTGCGGTCGGTTGCCGGTTTTCCGGGGTTTTCTGGGGGCACCGGCACTTTTGTTCGTTTGCAAGGACAGGGCTCCCGAATTAGAAACACGGTTTCGCAGACCGATGCGTCGCCGGGCAAGCCTCTTGATCGCTCGCGGCCAAACAGACTGGATCCAAGCTTAAAATCCATGGCGAACAAACTTCTGCAGGAAGCTGCGGTCAACCACCGTCTGACGTCCAAGCGTGGCGTCCTGGAACGCATGTTTACGATGATGTTCCAGGGTTTTGTCTACAACCAGATCTGGGAAGACCCCGATGTCGACATGGCGGCGCTGCGCGTTCGCCCCGACAGCCGCATCATCACCATCGCCTCGGGCGGGTGCAACGTGGTCAATTACCTGTCAGGGGACCCGGCGAAGATCATCGCCGTCGACCTGAACCCGAACCACATCGCCCTCACGCGGCTGAAGCTGGCGGCGCTGCGCTACCTGCCCAGCTATGATGTGTTCTTTGCCTTTTTCGGCGAGGCGAACTCGAAGAAGAACCGCGAGAATTTCGACACCTATCTGGCCCATCGGCTGGACGAGACGACGCGGCGCTATTGGCGCCATACCGCGCCGCTGCGGGGCCCGCGCATCGACATGTTCTCGAAGGATCTCTATCGCTACAGCCTGCTGGGCCGCTTCCTCGGCGTGCTGCAGACGGTGGCCAAGCTGCACGGCAAGCAGCTGAACGAGATGCTGGCCGCGCGTTCGCCCGCCGAACAGCGCGCGACCTTCGACCGCGTAATTGCACCGCTGTTCGATTCCAAGCTGGTGAAGGCGCTGTCGAAGCTGCCGGTGTCGTTCTATGCGCTGGGTATTCCGCCGGCGCAGTATGACGAGCTGGCCAGGGACTCGAAGGGCGATCCGGCGGGCCTCATCCGGCAGCGGATTGAGAAGCTCGCGTGCGATTTCCCGCTCCAGACCAACTATTTCGCCTGGCAGGCCTTTGGCCGTCGCTATGACACCGAGGACCGCCGCGGCGTGCCGCCCTATCTGCAGCAGCAGATCTATGATGTCGTGCGCACGCGCACCGACCGCGTCGAGACGCATCTTGCCTCGATGACCGACTTCCTGGCCAAGCAGCCCGAGCGCAGCCTCGACTGCTATGTGCTGCTGGATGCGCAGGACTGGATGAACGAGCAGCAGATCACGGCGCTCTGGCAGCAGATCACGCGCACGGCTTCTCCGGCTGCGCGCGTCATCTTCCGCACGGCCGGCGCGGAAAGCCCGCTCGAGCGCAAGCTGCCGGCGGAACTGATCGGGCGCTGGAACTATCTGGCCGATGAATCGCGCGCGTTCCACGACAAGGATCGCTCGTCGATCTATGGCGGGTTCCACATCTACGAACTGAAGGCCAACTGATGTCAGCGCAGGGCACGCCGGCCAATCCCCATTCGGCGATGGACCAGATGTACCGCTACACGCGGCATATCTATGACCTGACACGCAAGTACTACCTCTTCGGTCGCGACAAGCTGATCGAGGAACTGCCGGTGCGAGATGGCGACCATGTGTGCGAGGTGGGCTGCGGCACGGCGCGCAACCTCGTCGTGCTGGCGCAGAAGCGCTCGAACCTGCACCTCTATGGGATCGACGCCTCGGCCGAGATGCTGAAGACCGCGCAGGCTTCGGTCGACGGGGCAGGGCTTGGGCCCCGCGTCCGGCTGGGCACGGCGCTGTCCACCGACTTCACGGCGGCGAAGCTGGGGCACGACCGGCCCTTCGACCGGCTGATCTATTCCTATTCGCTATCGATGATGGACGACTGGCGCGAGGCGCTGGAGCACGGGTTCACCCAGCTCAAGCCCGGCGGCACGATCCATGTGGTCGATTTCGGCAACCAGGAGGGCCTGCCCGGCTGGTTCCGCGGCCTGCTCAAGGGCTGGCTTGACCAGTTCCACGTGCGGTTCCGCCCGGAAGTCCGGGCCTGGTTCGAGGCGCAGGAAAAGGCCGGTCGCGGCCGGATGGTCTACAAGGACGTGATGCGCGGCTATGCTTACCGGCTGGACTTCGAGCTGAAGGCCTGAGCCGGGGCGCGCTCAAGAAGGGTTGCAAGCCCGCGCCCAAAAGGGCAAAAGAACGGCCCCCGCCGCCTCTCCGGCGGGGTCATGACTGGCATGGAGCTGTGGCCGAGAGGCTGAAGGCGGCGGTTTGCTAAACCGTTATACAGTTGAAAAGCTGTATCGAGGGTTCGAATCCCTCCGGCTCCGCCATCTCCTTCGGGAGCGCGGGCATCTTGCCCGCTCTTGAATTGCACGCATCTCGGCAAGACGCGGGCAGGATGCCCGCGCTCGCAGGAACGAAATGCATACTGGCGCCGTTTCCTAACAACTATCGTCATCCCGGACGCTAGCGCCGCCCGAACGCGGAACGCATTCGCTGGCGGCGGTTGCGAGCCGGGACCCCGCTTACCCCGGCATCAACGCGCAGATCAGCTGGGTCCCGGCTCTAACACGCGCATGCCAATCGCGTGCCGCGATTGGGCGCGTGTAACGGCCGGGATGACGGGGAGGGGGCTCTAAGGGCAGACTGTCACCGAAATAGCGTCTGAGCCCCTGCCGGGAGCGCTGGCCTCCTGCCCGCTCTGGAACCGCATGAACCTCAGTAAAATGCGGGCAGGATGCCCGCGTTCCCGGGGAGCGGCATGCATTCTGAGCCGGTTTCCTGAATGCGAGTAATCTCTCGCTGAGCGGCCCCGTGCCGACCATCCTCATGCCTGAAGCGCCTCGTTTTTGAAGCGCGGGGCGCCGGCGGCGCCCATGCGAGTAGCCAGTTCGGGGCGGGCGGCATAGCATCTTGTAGTGTTCAACGAAACAGGGACAAGGTTAACAGATGGCAGCGTCAACGCAGGCAGAGCAGGCTGGTTTCATGGGTTTCTATCGGAACACCTTCATCCCCGAGCATCAGCATCCCGCAAATATCCTGCTTCATGTTGTTGGCGTGGCAGCGAGTGCCGCACTGATTGTGTTTGCGGTGTATTCCGGCGAATGGGCGTGGGGTCTGCTTTACCCGGTCGTTCACGCCGCCCCGGGCCTGATCGGTCATCGGCTTTTCGAGCGCAACGCTGAAGTCGGGGACGTCCGTCTGGATCGAACGGACCATCCGCTCTGGTGGTTCATCATTGGCAATCACCTGATGTTCCTGGATGTCTTGTTCGGCGGCGTGCGCTCGATCTTCACGGTGCTGTCCGCAGGCGCAATCGCCTTGAGCATCGGCGCCATTCAGTTTCAGGCCGGCGAAACAACACTGTTGGCCCGGTTGTGGTCACTGGTGGCCGAGCGCATTGGCGCGCTATAAGGGGGCCCAGGGTTGGCTCAGGCTGCCCCCGTTTCTATTGACTACTTTCATTTTCCTCCACACGGGAAATGCGATGATTGATTGCGCTATTAACGGCTTGCGGACATCACTGGCCAGCACTTTTGTGTTGTGTCTTACGGTCTCGGCGTCTGCGGTTGCGCGTGAGAGAGAATCTAAACACGAAGAGTGCCCTGCTACGCATCAATCGATTGACCAACGCGAATCTGTCAGTGACCTTGTCAGGCGGAGCAGAGACATTGTGGTGGCAACTGTGATGGAGCAAAAGCCGTTGCCCAACGGGGAGTGGCGTGGCGTTAATCGGGAGTTTCGCGCCGTTGTCGACTTTGTGGTTAAGGGTGACATGTCCCCCAACCAATTAGTTTTTGAGATCGCCGGGCTGGAGTCGGACAGTCTGTATCCTATCGATCCGTATGTGCTGGGCGCGCACTCAAAGCACGAGTCGATCGAAGTAGAGTATCCCGGTTCATTTCA
>JBILGJ010000125.1:0-7388 GCA_044351125.1 Micropepsaceae bacterium | reverse complement strand
CAGAACGCATCGCACGCCTGCGCCTGTTGCGCACCCCATCCGTGGGCGCTGCAACCTTCCATGCGGTGATCCAGCGCTTTGGCTCGGCATCAAAGGCCATCGCGCACTGGAGTGCAATCAGCCGGCGCCTGCGTCGGGATCAGCCGGCAACCCTGCCAGCCCAGGATGTCGCCGAGCGCGAACTCAAGGCCATCAACACTTGCGGCGCCAGCTTGATCGCGCACGATGAGCCGGACTACCCCGCGCTGCTCGCAGCAACCGAAAATCCACCCCCCTTCATTATTGCCAAGGGCAGGCGCGAACTCCTCGGTCGTCCCTCCCTCGCCATCGTTGGCTCACGCAACGCCTCTGCTATCGGACAACGCTACGCACGCAACATCGCGACCGACATCGGCGCGGCAGGCCTGGTAATCGTCTCGGGCCTTGCCCGCGGCATCGACACCGCCGCGCACAGGGGATCGCTGCCAACCGGCACCATCGCCGTGATGGCGGGGGGCATCGACATCGTATATCCCCCCGAAAACGAAAACCTGCATGCCCAGATCGGAGACACGGGGCTGCTTGTGAGCGAGGTGCCCTGCGGGCAGCAACCCACGGCCCAGCACTTCCCGCGGCGCAACCGCATCATCTCGGGCTTGTCGCACGGCGTGCTTGTGGTGGAAGCCACGCTGAATTCCGGCTCTCTCATCACCGCGCGCCTCGCTGGCGAACAGGGGCGCGATGTCTTCGCCGTCCCTGGCTCGCCGCTCGACCCACGCGCGACAGGCACAAACGCATTGCTGCGACAGGGAGCGATCCTGACGGAAACGGCAGATGACGTCTTGATGGCACTGACCTTCGAACATGGTCGAAACAGGCCTCCACAACCCCGGCGGGAACCCTGCAGATCCACTCTGCCCGAAGCCCCGCCGCCCGAGGACTTGCAGTCGGAAATCCTCGCCCGGTTGAGCGCAACACCCGTCGAAACCGATGAGCTCGTCCGTCAGACCGGAGCCACCGCAGCCAGCGTCTCGGCGGCCCTTCTCGACCTGGAATTCGCAGGCCTGTTAACCCGCCACCCCGGCCAGCGCGTCTCTTCCAGTCAAAGCTGTTAACTAACTAATTCATTGATTATAAGTGTATTTTGGCGACGATGATTGCGTCTGCCCTGGCGGTCGGTTGACTTTGGACCGGGGATTGGACCACTGTCCGCCCCCCAAACGGGACCCCCAAGTCAAGGATCAGAACCGCAAGTGCCCGCCAGCAACGTCGTGATCGTTGAGTCCCCTGCAAAGGCAAAGACGATCAACAAATACCTGGGTGCCGATTACAAGGTGCTCGCCTCCTATGGCCACGTGCGGGACCTCGCGGAAGAAGACGGCTCCGTGAAGCCCGACCAGGATTTCGAGATGTCCTGGGAAGTCGCCGACCGCGCCGCAAAGCACCTCAACGAAATCACCTCTGCGGTGAAGGGTGCCCGCAAGCTCATCCTGGCCACCGACCCCGACCGCGAAGGCGAAGCAATTTCCTGGCACCTCCTCGAGGTGCTGCGCCAGAAGAAGGCACTCAAGGACGTAGCCATCGAGCGCGTCGTATTCAATGCAATCACGAAGAATGCAGTCCAGGAAGGCATGGCGCATCCCCGCCAGATCGACCAGGAGCTCGTCGACGCCTATCTGGCGCGCCGCGCGCTGGACTATCTCGTCGGCTACAACCTCTCGCCGGTACTCTGGCGCAAGCTCCCGGGTTCCCGATCGGCCGGTCGCGTCCAGTCGGTCGCACTGCGCCTGATCTGCGAACGCGAGCTCGAGATCGAGCGCTTCAAGACCCAGGAATACTGGACCGTCGACGCTCTGCTCAATACTCCGTCGCGCGACACGCTGAAGGCGCGCCTCGTCAAGCTCAACGGCGAGAAGCTCGAGAAATTCTCCCTTCCCGACGAGGCCTCGGCACTCTCGGCCCGCAAGGCGGTCGAGGCAGGCCAGTTCTCCGTCGCCAGCGTTGAATCCAAGCCAGCCCGGCGCAACCCCTACCCGCCCTTCACGACATCGACCCTGCAGCAGGAAGCCTCGCGCAAGCTGGGCTTCTCGGCCAAGGACACGATGCGCATCGCCCAGCGCCTCTACGAAGGCGTCGACATCGGCGGCGAAACCGTGGGCCTCATTACCTACATGCGTACCGACGGCGTCGACGTCGCACCGGAAGCCCTCGCCCAGACGCGCAAGCTCATCGCCAGCCGCTATTCGGCGCGCCACCTGCCCCAGGCCCCCCGCGTCTACAAATCCAAGACCAGAAACGCCCAGGAGGCCCACGAAGCGATCCGGCCGACCGACGTCGAACGCACGCCGGACAGCCTGCGTGGCCTCGACGGCGACATGCTCCGTCTTTACGACCTCATCTGGAAGCGCATGGTCGCAAGCCAGATGGAAGCCGCCGAATTCGAGCGCACGACCATCGACATCGAAACCCGCGACGGACGCACCAGTCTGCGCGCGACAGGCTCTGTCCTCATTTTCGATGGCTTTCTCGCCCTTTACCAGGAAGGCCGCGACGAACCCGAGGATGACGACGACAGCGCGCGGCTACCCAAGGTATCGGCCGGCGACACGATGGCTGTCGGCGAGGTGAAGCCCGAACAGCATTTCACTGAACCGCCGCCGCGCTTCTCCGAGGCCTCGCTCGTGAAAAAGCTCGAGGAACTCGGCATCGGCCGCCCCTCCACCTATGCATCCACGCTTCAGGTGCTGCGCGACCGCAACTATGTGCGGATGGACAAGTCGCGTTTCGTGCCGGAAGACCGAGGCCAGCTGGTCACCGCATTCCTCACGAACTTCTTTCGTCACTACGTGGAGTACGACTTCACCGCAAGCCTCGAGGACCAGCTCGACCAGGTCTCGGAAGGCAAGCTGAACTGGAAGAAACTGCTGACCGATTTCTGGCGTGACTTCAACGCCGCCCTGGCAGGCATCTCCGAACTGCGCATTCGCGAGGTTCTCGACACGCTCGACGAGGTGCTGGGCCCCCATGTCTTTCCCATCGCGGCAGACGGCGTGGATCCTCGCCAGTGCAAGCTTTGCAAGACGGGTCGACTGGGCTTGCGTCTGGGCCGCAACGGCGCCTTCATCGGCTGCTCCAACTACGGCGCGGAAGGTGAAGAAAAATGCAGCTACACAAGGCCCTTCGCCAGCAGCGGTGAAAACGCGGTCGAGACGCGCGTGCTCGGGGTCGACCCCGACACGGGCCTTGCCGTGACCCTGCGTCCCGGACGCTTCGGCCCCTACCTGCAGCTGGGCGAAGCCAGCAAGGAAAAGGACGCCCCCAAGCCACGCACGGCAAGTGCGCCCAAGGGCGTCGACCTGTCGAACCTCACGCTCGAGGACGCGCTGAAGCGCCTGTCCCTGCCGCGCACCATCGGCATGCACCCGGAAGACGGCAAGCCGATCGAGGCAAACTTCGGACGCTTCGGACCCTACATCAAGCATGATGGGGTCTACGCCAACCTCAAGGAGCAGGACGACGTCTTCACGATTGGCCTGAACCACGCAGTCACGCTGCTGGCCGAAAAGAAGGCAAACCCCAAGGCAGCCTTCGGCCGCCAGAAGGCAGCCCCCCTGAAGGAACTCGGAGAGCATCCCGAAAGCAAGGCCGCCATCAAGGTCATGAACGGCCGCTATGGCCCCTACATCACGGACGGCGAGACGAACGCCAATGTGCCAAAGGGAACAGACCCGCAGGCGGTGACGCTGGAACAGGCTGTTGATCTGCTGCGCCAGCGCGCCGAGCAGGGCGGTGGCGGCAAGAAGAAGCGCAAGCCCAAGTCAGAACCAAAGGCGGCAAAGGCTGCCACAGCCAGCAAGCCCGGCAAGGGTGCAAAGGCCTCGGCGCCTGAGAAAGCCGCCAAGCCCGCCCGCAAGTCTCCCGCCAGGAAGAAGAAAGAACTCGAATCGACGTGAGCAGGAAGCAGCGTCACGGCGGTCCCGCGAAAGATGAGCCGCTCATCTCCCGCGAAACCTTGCTCGACTTCGTATCGCAGAACCCTGAGGCCACGAAGCGTGACATCGCACGCCACTTCGGCATCAGGGGCAACGCCAAGATTGAACTCAAGCGCCTGCTTGCCGAGCTCGCCGAGCAGGGAGACCTGAAGCGCGAGCGCGGCAAGAAGCTCCTGCGGGCCGGTCACCTGCCCGAGGTCACTGTCGTCGAAGTCACCGACATCGACACGGATGGCGAGATGCTCTGCCGCCCCATTCACTGGGACAGCGAAGCCCCACCCCCGCAAATCGTGCTGGCGCCAGGCCGCCAGACACAGGACGAGGGCCTGAGCCTTGGGATCGGTGAGCGGGCGCTCGTGCGGCTTCGGCCGGAAGGAACAGCCTACGCCGCACAGATCATCAAGCGCCTCGGCGCCACGCCAAACAGGGCCGTCGGCGTGTTTCGCAAGATGGGGCGCAATGGCCGGGTCGAGCCCGTCGACCGCAAGGCACGTCACGAGTACTTCATACCCGAGGCCGACATGGCCGGCGCCCGCGAGGGCGAAATCGTCGTTCTCGAGGCCACGCGCGACCGCACGATGGGATTGCCACGCGGACGGATTGTCGAACGCGTGGGCAAGTCATCCGAGCCACGCACGATCAGCCTGATCGCCGTTCATGCCCATGGCATTCCGGACAGTTTCCCGCAATCCGTCCTCGACGAAGCCGCGAAAGCCGCACGCCCTCAACTGGGCGATCGCACGGACCTCCGCGACGTGCCACTCGTGACGATCGACCCGGCCGACGCGCGCGACCACGACGACGCCGTCTGGGCAATGCCCGATGACGATCCGCAGAACAAGGGTGGCTTCAGGGCCATCGTGGCCATTGCAGACGTCGCACATTACGTGCTCCCCGGCTCGGCCATTGACCGCGAAGCCCAGCGGCGCGGCAATTCCGTCTACTTCCCTGACCGCGTGGTGCCGATGCTGCCCGAGCACCTGTCAGCCGACCTCTGCTCGCTGAAGGAAGGACAGGATCGCGCCATCATCGCCTGTCACCTGAAATTCGGGGCCGACGGCCGCATGAAGTCACACCGCTTCGAACGCGCGCTCATGCGCTCGGCAGCGCGACTGACCTATAACGAAGTGCAGGACGCCTTTGACGGGCATCCAAACGAGCGCACCGCCCCACTGCTCGAAGGCGTGCTGAAGCCGCTGGAGGCCTGTTACCGGGCAATGTGCAAGGCGCGCGAACGGCGCAGCCCCCTCGACCTCGACCTGCCCGAGCACCGGATCGAGTTGGGCGAGGATGGCCGCGTGAAGTCCATCGGCACGCGCGAACGGCTCGAGGCGCACCGCCTGATCGAGGAGTTCATGATCCAGGCAAATGTCGCGGCGGCCGAGGCGCTGGAGCAGCGGAATTGCCCGCTGGTTTACCGCATCCACGCCCCACCATCGACCGAAAAGCTGCAAGCCCTGGGCGACTTCCTCGAAACGCTGGGCATCAATCTGGGCCAGGCACAGACGATAACGACGGCAATGCTGAACACGATCCTGAAGGCTGCCGCCGACACGCCCAACCGCGAACTTGTCAGCGTGGTCATGCTCCGGTCTCAGAGCCAGGCGGAATACAATCCTGACAATATCGGTCACTTCGGACTTTCGCTGAAGCGCTATGCCCACTTCACCTCGCCGATCCGCCGCTATGCAGACCTCATCGTGCACCGCGGCCTTGTCCGCAGTTTCGGTCTCGGCGATGGCGGCCTGACCCAGAAGGACATCGACCGGCTTTCGCGAACCGCCGAAGACATCTCGGCCTTCGAGCGCCGCGCCATGGCCGCCGAACGCGACTCGACAGACCGCTACATCGCAGCATTCATGTCAGACCGCGTCGGCGCGGAATTCCCCGGCCGCATTTCGGGCGTCACGCGCTTTGGCCTCTTTGTACGCCTGAGCGAAACAGGTGCCGACGGCCTCGTGCCCGTGCGCTCGCTCGGACGCGAATTCTTCCATCATGACGAGCGAACCCACGCACTCGTTGGCGAGAAATCAGGGCTGACCTTCCGCCTGGGAGACCGCGTTCGCGTCCGCGTCGATGAAGCCACACCGCTGACAGGCGGACTGCGTTTCGCGCTGGTCGAGGGCGGCACATCAGGCTCGCCGCGGGCAAGCGCTCCACGCCCCAAGCGCGGCCCGCGCAGCCATGGCAAGGACGCAAGGCGCGGGAAGCGGCGCTGAGGCCGGGCACGCAAAAATCGCAGACAGCTCTTGCGAAACCTGTCAGCAATCATTATCTGCTCTGCTCTCTCAAGACGCATAACGCACGTGCCACTGGCCACTTCTTCAGGTTAAGCAACGACGGAAGCGTCCTTTTCGATGAAGCCGGCAGGTGCCGGGTCCTAAAGGGTGTTGACGATGTTGGCCAGTGTGAAGGGCGCCCGCGCCCGCAAGATCCATTTCGATTCAGCAAGCCGTGCGCAGGTCGCAACACCTGCTGCGGATGCCGCGTGGCCGACAGAACGCGGCGGACTGCCGCCACGCATCGCCGAATACCTGAAAACGGCAAGCCTGCCCTCGCCCTGCCTTGTCGTCGACGTCGACCTCGTGGCCCGCAACTACGACGACCTCGCCGCCGCGCTTCCCGAGGCACGCGTCTTTTATGCCGTGAAGGCAAACCCGGCGGATGAAATCCTCGCCCGGCTTGGCAAGCAAGGCTCCAGCTTCGACACGGCCAGCATCGGCGAAATCGAGATGTGCCTGCGCCATGGCGTGGACCCGTCACGCATCTCTTTTGGCAACACCATCAAGAAGCAGCGCGACATCGCTTCGGCCTATTCGCGGGGCGTACGCCTCTTCGCGTTCGACAGCGAGGCCGAACTCCAGAAACTTGCGCAGGCAGCGCCCGGTGCACGGGTGTTCTGTCGCATCCTCGTCGACTGCGAAGGCGCGGAATGGCCACTGTCCCGCAAGTTCGGCTGTGAACGGCCCATGGCAGCCGATCTGCTTGTGCGGGCGAAGGACCTTGGCCTCAAGCCCTGGGGCATCTCCTTTCACGTCGGATCACAACAGACGCAGCTCAAGCAGTTTGACAGGGCGATTGGCCAGGCCAGCGAGGTTTTCCGCGACGTCGAAGCACGCGGCGTCGAACTGAGCATGATCAATGTCGGCGGCGGCTTCCCCTCGCGCTATCGCAGTGACGTACCCCACATCCGCGACTACGCGGCATCCATCAGGTCGGCCATGCGCCGGCACTTTCCGGGCAGGGCTCTCGACATCATCGTCGAACCAGGTCGCTACATCGTGGGCGATGCGGGCGTGATCCAGGCAGAGGTCGTGCTCGTGTCCGAAAAGGGCGGCGATGATCCGCGCCGTTGGGTTTATCTCGATATCGGCAAGTTCCATGGCCTGATAGAGACCATGGACGAGGCCATCCGTT
>JBILGJ010000288.1:0-4068 GCA_044351125.1 Micropepsaceae bacterium | reverse complement strand
GGCCTGGCCAGACCGCGGCTGGTGGACGGGGTTTGCCAGCACCGAACTCGACACGCTGATGGAAACAGCACAGCGCGAGAACCTTGACATCGCCATTGCCAAGGCGCGGGTCGAGCAGGCCGATGCGCTGCTGCGCCTCGCCGGTTCGTCGCTGCTGCCAACGGTCTCGGCGCGGCTTGGAGCGCGCGAGGACGGCGCCATCCACAATTCGGCCGTGACGCCAACGCAGACCCTGTCCGCGTCGGCCTCCGTATCCTACGAGGTCGATTTCTGGGGACGCAATTTCGAGAGTGCGCGCGCGGCGTGGCGTGCTCTTGATGCCAGCGAATACGACCAGGAAACCGTCGCGCTGACGACCGTTTCGAGCGTCGCGAACACCTATTTCCGGCTTCTGTCACTGCGCGACCGGCTTCGGCTGTCGAAGCTGAATGTCGCCAATGCATCGAAGATCCTGGAGCTGACCCGCAAGCAGTTCGAGGCCGGCACGATCAGCCGACTGCCCATGTCGCAGCAGGAATCGCTCGTGGCCACGCTCAGTGCGCAGGCGGCGAGCCTTGAATTGCAGGAGCGGCAGGCTCTGGGATCGCTGGCGGTCCTGCTTGGCAAGCCGGTGCAGGACCTTGTCATCGCTGGGCAGACACTCGAGGGCCTGTCAGCGCCAAAGGTGGCGGCGGGCCTGACCTCGGAGCTGCTCGCCCGTCGGCCTGACGTGAAGAGCGTCGAGGCCTCTCTCTCGGCCGCGCAGGCCGACCTTGCCGCTGCACGTGCGGCCTATCTGCCCACCATTTCGCTGACGGGTGATGCTGGCGTGACGAGCACGGCGCTGGCCGGGCTGATCAGCGGCAGCAATGGCGCCTACACGATCGGTGCCTCGCTCATCCAGGCGGTGTTCCGCGGGGGTTCGCTTATTGCGCAGAACGACCGGGCCTATTACCGGCGCGAGGAATTGCTGGCTTCGTATCGCAAAGCCGCGCTCAACGCGTTCGCGGATGCCGACGCGGCCCTCATGGGTGCTGCCACGTCCGACCTTCAGGAACAGCAGCAAATCATTGCGGCGAAGTCGGCCGCCGAGGCCCTTCGCATCGCCGAGCTGCAGTACAAGGCGGGCACGGTCGACTTCCTGACCGTGCTGAACGCGCAGCAGAGCTTCTATTCCGCGCAGGACCAGCTGGCGCAAACGCGGGCAGCGCGGCTGCAGGCGGTCGTGGGCCTGTTCCGGGCTCTGGGCGGCGGCTGGCAGGCGCCGGGCTGAGCCCTCAGAGGTGCCCTCGCAACAGGTGCAGCTAAATCTTTCGTGAGCGCGGCCCCTGTCGAGGGGCTGTCCGCTATGAAAATCATAGGAAATTCAGCTATTTAGGGTCGCTTTGTCCTGCAATTTGCCGCAGCCTCGACCCAAAGATGCAACTTCAGTTTGTGCAACGCATCGGTCTATTTTGTTTCGGGGAATGGGTGGCTTCAACGTATGCGCGCGCTGGGTATCGGCTTTGGTTTGGTTGTCGTGCTTGTGGCGGCGTATGTTGGCTGGCAGTACTGGACCGCGCCTGACCCGAACGCCGTCAGCTACACCACGGTCAAGGTCGAGCGGGGCGACGTGATCCAGCTGGCACAGGCCAACGGCACGATCAACCCGGTCAGCGTCATCAATGTCGGCACCCAGATTTCCGGGGTCGTGAAGACGATCAACGCGGACTTCAACCAGATCGTCGAACAGGGCCAGCTGCTTGCAGAACTCGACACACGGGTCCTGGAGGCGGCGCTGGCACAGAGCCGGGCGCAACTGCGCAAGGCCCGCGCCGCCGCGGCGCTGGCGA
The DNA here is from genome assembly GCA_044351125.1 of Micropepsaceae bacterium. Lineage (GTDB taxonomy): Bacteria > Pseudomonadota > Alphaproteobacteria > Micropepsales > Micropepsaceae > SZUA-430. The sequence continues at coordinate 2,257 of JBILGJ010000288.1, read as the reverse complement.
AGGTCACCTTCGAGCGCCGCAAGGTCCTGGCCGACGAGGGTGCGGCGTCCAAGGCCGATGTTGATGCCGCAGCCCAGCAGCTCGAAGCCACGGCCGGCGATGAAGCCATCGCCGAGGCGGCGGTCAAGCGCGATGAAACCAATCTGGGCTTTGCCGTCATCATGGCACCGGTGTCCGGGGTGATCCTGTCGCGTGACGTGGATGTCGGGCAGACCGTGGCGGCCAGTTTCCAGACGCCGACCCTGTTCAAGATCGCGCCGAGCCTGAAGAACATGCAGATCGACACCAACCTTTCGGAGTCGGATGCCGGCAGCATCAAGGAGGGGCAAATGTCGGCCTTTACCGTGGATGCATTCCCCGGACGCACTTTCGAGGGCAAGGTCCGCCAGATCAGGCTGAGCCCGACAACCATCCAGAATGTCGTCACCTACAACGTGGTGATCGACGTCGACAACGCGGACCTCAAGCTTCTTCCGGGCATGACAGCCTTCGTGCGGATCAATGTCGGGGAAGCAAAGAGTGTCCTGAAGGTTCCCAACGCAGCGCTGCGCTGGCGGCCCAAGGATGGGGCTGCGGGCGGCAAGCGGCCGGAGCCTGCAAAGGAAAAAGCGGCTGGCGCGTCGATGAAATCCGGCGAGGAGCCGCAGCGCGTGCATGTGCTGCGCGACGGCAAGCCCAAGCGCGTTCGCGTGGTCACAGGCCTCACCGACGGGCGTTTCACCGAGGTCAGCGGCGAAGGGCTCGCGGAGGGCGACCAGGTCATTACCGGCGAGGGGCAGCCCGGCCAGAAGAATGGCGGACAGCGCTGGGGCGGCGGACCGCCGCGCTAGAGATGAGCCAGCCCATCATCCAAGTGGATCGCGTGGACAAGTCGTATGGTGCCATGGCGCCCGTGCTGCGGCAGGTGTCCATGACCGTGATGCCGGGCGAGTTCCTTGCCATCATGGGACCGTCGGGATCGGGCAAGTCGACCTTCATGAACATCCTGGGCTGCCTCGACCGCGCTGACCGCGGACGGTATCTGCTGGGCGGCGAAGACACGACCGACCTCACGCCTGACCGCGCCGCGGACCTGCGAAACCGCATGCTCGGCTTCGTGTTCCAGGGGTTCAACCTTCTGCAGCGGCGCTCGGCGCTGGACAATGTCGCCCTGCCGATGATCTGCGCCGGCCTGCCCCGCAGTGACTGGGAGCCACGGGCGCGTGAGTTGCTGGACCAGGTCGGGCTTTCGACGAAGTATTACTCGCGCCCGAACCAGTTGTCGGGTGGGCAGCAACAGCGTGTTGCGATCGCGCGCTCGCTTGCCATGGAGCCGCCGGTCATCCTGGCCGACGAACCGACGGGAAATCTCGACAGTGTCTCTTCGACCGAGATCATGCGCATCATCCGCTCGCTCAACGAGGACCGGGGCATCACCACCGTCATCGTCACGCATGAGCCCGACATCGCCGTGCAAGCCAAGCGCCTGGTGAAATTCAAGGATGGCCGCATCGTCTATGACGGCCCCGTCACGGAAGCGGGGATGTCGGCATGAGCATGAAGAACAGCGCGATCCTGGGTGAGGCCCTGATCTCGATGCGGGCCACGGGCCTGCGCACGTTCCTGACAATGCTTGGCATCATCATCGGCGTGGGGTCGGTGGTGCTGATGCTGGCAATCGGACGCGGGGTCGAGATCAGCGTCCGGGACTCCATCGCCTCGCAGGGCTCGAACCTCTACATCATTCTGCCCGGTGCCACGACGTCATCCGGCATTCGCAGCGGCTCGGGCGGTGCGGCGACCCTGACGGTGGGAGACGCCGAGGAAATCGGTAAACTGCCCGGTGTTGCGGCGGTTGCACCGAATGTGGGCGGCCCGGCCCAGATTGTCTATGAGGGGCAGAACTGGAGCACGTCGATCACCGGAACGACGCCCGGCTTCTTCCAGATCCGCGGATGGGCGGCGACGTCGGGCGAGATCTTCGACGAGGGCGCGGTGCGGGCGGCGGCCCCGGTCGCCGTGATCGGCTCGACCATTGCCGAGAACCTGTTCGGTCCGGACGAGGATCCGGTCGGCCGCACGATCCGGATCCGCAACATTCCCTTCATGGTCATCGGCGTGCTCGAGAAAAAGGGTCAAAGCCTGCAGGGCCAGGACCAGGACGACACGATCATCGTTCCGCTGACCACGGCGCAGCGACGGCTTTTCGGATCACCCTTCCCTGGTGCTGTGCGGATCATCTTCGCGCAGGCCGAGACCGAGGAGGTCATGAAGGCGC
>JBILGJ010000012.1:0-17325 GCA_044351125.1 Micropepsaceae bacterium | reverse complement strand
ATCCGCGACCTGACGGCCATCGGGCAGACGATCGAGCAGTCGACGCAGGCCATTTCGCTGCTTCTGGGTTCGATCGCCGCCATCAGCCTTGTCGTTGGCGGGATCGGGATCATGAACATCATGCTGGTGTCGGTCACCGAGCGGACCCGCGAGATCGGCGTGCGAAAGGCGATCGGCGCGCGCGAGCGGGACATCCTGCTGCAGTTCCTGATCGAGTCTGTGATCCTGTCGCTGGGCGGCGGCCTGATCGGGCTCTTGCTGGGCGGGGGCCTGTCGATGCTGATCGGGTCCATCTTCAGCCTGCCAACCGAGGTCAGCCTGTTCTCGGTGACGCTCTCCTTCGTGGTGGCGGCGGGGATCGGGGTGTTCTTCGGCTATTACCCGGCGCGGCAGGCCGCGCGCCTGCAGCCGATCGAGGCGCTGCGCTACCAGTAAGGTCAGTCTTCGCTTTCGAGCGGTGGCGTGCCGAGGTAGACGGCCGCACGGTCGAAGGCGGCGAGCGACAGGTAGGCCGCGGCGATCAGCCTTGCGTTCGAGCGGGTAACCGAACGCCCCTTCTCGCCCTTTCGTCCCAGTTCGCTGATCGTGGTCAGGCCCGAGGTCAGGTCGTGGCGCCACAATTCCTTGCGGAAGAAGGAGGGACCCTCGTGCAGGCTGCGCATCAATTCGTCGGCCACCTGTCGTGAAAGGGCGCCAAGCTCGTAGAGCTGCGCAATCTCGCCCGCGAGGTGGGTGTCTGACATGACCGCGGGCTCGTAGGGTGCGCCGTTGGCGAGGCTCTCCGTGACGATGCATTCGAAGCCACCGCCACCGCGCACCTCGCGCAGGAACAGGCCACCCATGCCGCGGTCCCCATGGTAGCGGGAGGGCAACTGTTTCCAGCCCTGCGATCCCAGGATGGCCGCCGTCAGCAGGTGCGCGAAATCGTTCTGGATGCGCGGATCGTCCCGGAACTGCGAGAGCTTGAGATCGGGCGCATCACTGAACCTGACCTGAAGGGGCGTCGGCTTCGGCGGTGGCGCAGGCTGCGGCTTGGGTTGCGGTTGTGGCTTGGGTTGCGGTGGACCAGTTGCAGGGGACGGCTCGGGCTTGGGCCTCGGCGGCGGAGGGACGCTGGCTTCACCCCGCTTCAGGTATAACCGATAGGCCAGCAGGACGAGCACGACGACGAGCAGCACCGCTACGATCAGCGGCACGCTGTCGACAGCGCAGCTCGACAATGTTTCGCCGGTGCAGGCTTGCACGGTTGTGGGACCCTGTGTGGCTTACAGCCTGAACAGAGCCTCAGACCGGCTGGCGAAACAAGGTGCTATGCGTCACTTATTCCCCTGCCCGCATTGCGGCGCACAATCCATGGGGGAATTGGTGGCGGGCCAGTTCGGCCCGCCGTTGTGCGAGGGTCAGACCGTGATCATGCGGGCGCGCAGCGCCTTGGTGACGGCCTGGACGCGCGAGCTTACGCCGAGCTTCGCCTTGGCACTGTCCACGTGGAAGCGGACCGTGCGGGGACTGATGCCGAGGATGCTGCTGATCTCTTCGTCTTCGTGCCCGGCGGCGATGTAGGTGAGGCACTGGATCTCGCGCGCCGACAGCGTTGGCGCGGAATGAGGCGCCACCTGGTTCTTCAGGCTGTCCACGCGATCGACCGCTGCGTGGGATCCGACCTGCAAGAGAGCTCTCACAAGCGGAGATGCGTCGGGCTTCTCGCCGCCGAACACCATGCAGCCCATCAGTTCGCTACCGCGATGGACCGGAACAACGAGGCCATCGCCTTCCAGAATGTTGCTGGGAAGGTAAAGAGACCAGTCGGTGTCGCGGAACACTTCGAGTGCCCGCAGTTCGCTGACCGCGACGGGCGCGTGGGAGCTGGCGGCAACAGCGATGAAGGGATGCTGACTTCGCCCTGACGCATTGGTTACCTCGGCCATCGCCTGCTTGCGCCAGTCAGAATAGACGACGGCGTCCAGAAGGCCCTTACCCGAGGGCGGCATCTCTGCCGCCATGAGATAGGTGTAGCCGAAGTTGGCCCCAAGCTCTTTCAGGGTGGTCCATACGCCGGCCGCCGTGCCGGCTGCATTGATCCGGGCCAGGGCCTCGATCAGGCTTCGATAGTGTTCCGTCATGAGTACTCGCATCAACATCAGCGGGTTCTGGCCTTGATACATGGCCAAAGTCCGCGAAAAAAGAGTTCGAACAACAATCACCGCGCGCTTTATCACCAGCACGCGTCGCGAAACCTACCCTATCGTCAAGTACAACAACAAGATGCTGTATGAAAAATGCTGGAAAGCCCCATTAGGCGCCAACGGTTGTTGGCCCGCCGGGGTGAAGGCCGGACAGCAGCCCGACCCAACGCTTCGGGCCTCGCCTCAATGCCCTCTCCCTGCGTGTCGTGCGTGACCGATGCACGGGTGTCGCCCCCTCCACCGCCGATCGCAGCCCGGGGCGTTCGCCGCCAGCGCAGGACGGTCGTGCACCCGCCCCTGGCCGGCCGACCATGCGTTCATCATTGACGACGGTGACTGGAAAGGTGTCGCGCATCACCCGCCTGGTCGCTTGTGATCTGTCGCCGCAACCTGCCGCCGCTTGTCCGTCGCCGGTCATGCATCGTGGGCCCGAGGCTGCACGCGCTTGCATTGTGCACCGCAATGAACTGCAGGCGACATGCGCGGTGCATGGGCTGCTGCAATCAAATCAACCTGCAACAAGACGTAACACATGCAGGCAACCCAACTTCAGCAAGGCCTCGCTCGCTTAACGCATGAAGTCAGCACGCGGAAAAATTTTTCATCCCGGTATAGGACAAAGTGCAAATCAGGATTACGCTGTACACAGATCAAGTGCTTCGTGATTCTCGTGCGCCATATTCCGGACACTGCATCACGCAGCCAACGCCTCGAGGGAGGGCGGCATGCGCAAGGGGACAGGGCGCAAGGTCAGCGCCAGCAGAACAAAGCCGTTCATCATTACTCCGAACGTCCGGAAGGACGGAGCCTGCTGACGTCGCGGCCAACATGGCTGCGGCGCTTTTCTTGGCGCCATCGATCGCTGATCCGGCGCTGGCGCGAAACTTGCGGAGCACGGATAATGATGGAACAGAATTCACCAACCCGATGGGCTCATTTGCGGCTTGCCTGCTGGCTGATGGCGGGCGCATCGACCGTCGCGATGGGCGGCGCGTCCCAAGCCGAGACGGTTTCACCCTTCTGGGTCCTGCCGGCGGTGCTCTCGGATGCAACCAAGCGGCCTGCCCTGCCACCTTCCTCCTTGCAGGTCCGCCCGCAGCCTTCGGTCACGGAATCGCTGGCTGGCGCCGGAGGCTCGATGCTGCGCCTTCGGCCGCTGCTGCCTGAACCGGGTGGGCTGCGCGCCGCCGATGTTACGCCTTTCATTTCACGCCTGGCTGCTGGCAGTGTCGAGTTCCAGCCGCTCCTGTCCGCGCAGATCGGCAGGCTTGCCATTGGCAAGGGGCTGTCCGGACTGATGTCGCCGCCTGCACAAGGCTTTGACGCCGAGACTCCGGGCGGTAAGCTTCGCCTGACCACCTATTTCCTCGAGGATGATCCCGAAGCGTCTCAACGGGACTTCCGCTCGCCGGACGGACGGGACAAGCCCCGCGACCTGCGCGGACGCGACATCTCCCGCCGACATCGCCTTGCGGCCCAACTGATCGACTCGGGCAACCTCAGACTGCTTGTCGATGGCGAGATGGGGCACCTGTCCGAAGGCCAGTCCGCCACGCTGCTGCCGCTCATGAATGGTCGCTTCGTGCTGCCGGGCAGCTGGTCGAGCGTTTCCTCTCGGCTGGAATATGGCAACACCAATGTCACGGTTGGTTTCCAGGATTACGAGACGCGTGAGTCGGTGCGCTCGCGCGAACAGATCACCGTCGGGTTCAAGGCCTCCGAACTCCAGGTCTACCGGCGCCAGGCGTCCGAATTCAGCATGATCAATGGTGGCCAGTGGCTGCGGCGCACGACCTTTTCGGGCGTGAGTGCGGACCTGCTCGTGGCCGACGTGCTGCCCGGCGCCGTGCTCGACATGGTGGACCATGTCCGCCACATCCTGCCGACATCGGTGAATGGCAGCTTCGAGCGCGGCGATGTCACGCGCGCCGAACTGACGGTCGGGCCACGCGACAAGGTGTCGACCGCCAACCTGGCCCTGACGTGGCGCGGGCGTTTCGGCGACACGACCGCGAGCGTCTGGGAGCGCAGGGTATCGACGGACATGATCATGCCCGGAGCCGAGGATGGCGTGAACCTGTCGCGCTCGTCGGATCGCTATTCAGACATCTCCCACAGCATGAGCCGGGGGAACTGGAAGTTCGGCGCCGGCCTTTCACTGATCCAGACAAACGACGAGATGCTGGGCATCGCGCGGTCGGAGCGGCAGGTTGCTCCGCATGTGTCGGTTGGTTATGCCCCGGAGCGGGGCCCGAAGCTGGAGCTGCGCTATGGCGCAGCTGATGCGCAGTCGCAGCTTGTTGACGATGACCTGGCCGCGCGCGCCAAGGCGCGGCAGCTTCAGTTGAGCATTGATGTCTCGGACTATGTGCGTGAGAGCCTGAACCGGCCGGAAGCCAACCTGCGGCTTGAGTATCGTTACGATTTCGGAAAATCCGAACAAAGCCGGGATAATTCGGGCCGGGACCAGGAAGGCGGACACGCCCTGCTGGTCACGTTCTCGACACCGCTCAACTAGGGCGCGACTGCCGCGCAGCTTGACGGAACCTTGGCCCATCGCGCAAAGATGGGTCATGAATATTGTCCTGCACCCTGCGCCCAGTGCTGCGACGCCCGACGCACTTGCCTTCCGGACCGGAGCGGCCGTCGGGGGAGACAGGGATTCCTTTCCCTTGCGCCATGTTCCGTATGGCAATGATCCGCGCCAGCGTCTCGATGTCTATCTGCCCCAGGACCGGCGCGTCGCATCGACGATCGTGTTTTTCTATGGCGGCGGATGGGTCAGTGGTGCGCGCTGGTACTATCGCCTGCTTGGAAAGGCGTTGGCGAAGCGGGGACATATCGTCATCATTCCGGACTACCGCCTGTTTCCGCAGGTCCGCTTTCCGGACTTCAACCAGGACGCAGCGCTTGCCCTGTCATGGGCGAACCAAAACCTGCTACGACTGGGCGGTCACCCATCGCGGCTCTTCCTCATGGGCCATTCAGCCGGAGCGCATATCGCGGCAACGCTGGCGCTCGATCCGCGCTATCTCGCTTCACACAGCATGGTGCCCGGGCAAATTGCCGGCGTGATCGGGCTGGCCGGACCCTACACGCTCAATCCCCTGAAATGGCAGGGCGTGCGCGAGATCTTTTCGCCCTCGGCCGATGAACCGCAAGCCGCACGCCCCATCAAGCTTGTACGCGCGGGTGCGCCGCCGATGCTTCTGCTCCATGGTGCGCGCGACCGCTTGGTGGGCGCGCACGCCAGCGTGCTGATGTCGGAGGCCCTGCAGCGCGCGGGGAGCCATGCCTCGGCCGAGATCTACAAGGGCCTCGGGCACACGGGGATCCTCACGAGCCTCATGCCGGGGCTTCGCTGGCGCTCGCCCGCGCTGAAGCATGCCGAGGCGTTTCTCGCGCGTCCGGCAGGCCCGCTGCCAGACGACCGGTCCTAGGGCCTGACCTTCGAGCGGTCGACAGAGACCTGGCGCAGAAGCTCTGCCTCGACGTCCGCAAGCAGTCGCTGCAGCTTCTCGACATCGCCGCCGAAGACCCTGATGGATTCATTGCGGGAGGCGCACTCCATCGCCCGCTCCTCGATGGATGCTGCCAGCGCGCAGACCCGGTTCGCACCTATCTGCCCGCAGGATGAGCGCAGGGTATGAACGGACCTGACAAGCTCGTCCGCCGGGCCGTCCTGTTCGATCAGCGCGCGGATCTGGTCGATCTGGCGGACGGTCTCGCGCAGGAAGAGCTTCGCATAGCTGTCGAAACGTCCCCGCATGACGTTGCGCACGTTTCGAATGGCAACCGGGTTGATGGTGGCTTCGTCGACGGGAACCCACGACTCGATGCTCGCATCCGTGTGATATTCTGCGGGCAACCATTGGCGGAGCGTGCGGGCGAGCGTCCGCTGGTCGATGGGCTTTTCGATGTAATCGACCATGCCGGCCGCTGTGCAATCATTGCGGTCACTCTTGCGGGCATTGGCCGTCATCGCAATGATCGGCGCGCGCCGCGCCTCGTCTGCCTCGAACATGCGACAGAGATTGCGTGCCGTCTCGCAGCCATCCATCTCCGGCATCTGCACATCCATGAGCACTGCGTCAAAACCGTGTGCGCGGCAGAGCTCCAGCGCCACCTTGCCTGAGCGTGCGATCACTACACGGCAACCCATCATTTCCAGCATCGCGATCGCGACTTCGCAGTTCACGTCGCTGTCCTCGACAACCAGGATAGACGGTTCGCGGAACAGGCGTGCCGGCGCATGCTCGTTAATGGCAGCGCCCTCAACACCCTTCACCGGATCTTCGACTGATGCCGCAGGCGTCTTGCTGGCGAGAGGCGCGGCCCTTCGACTGAGGGCGTCGACCTGGGTCATATGATGCGCGAGGACCCTCTTCACGTCCTCGAAATTCATCGGCTTCGTGAGGTAATCGTCCATCCCCGCCTTCAGGCAGCGGTCGCGGTCGCCACGCATGACATGTGCGGTCAAAGCCACGATCGGGATGCGGGGTCGTCCCAGCACGTGCTCCTTCTGGCGTATCGCCTGGGTGGCGTCGAAGCCGTTCATGCCCGGCATCTGGCAGTCCATCACAATCAGGTCGAAACCGCCGGTCTCCCAGCGCTCGACACCCGCACGGCCATCGTCTGCGACCTCGACGCTGCTTCCCAGCATCTCGAGGAAACGTCCGATGAGAACCTGCTGGTTCCGGTTGTCTTCAACCACAAGAATGCGGCGCCCCTGGAACGCCTGGGTCGGCACGATACTTCCGGTGGTGGCGCGTGCAGCGAGGGGTGCTGGCTCGCTCCTGCGCCTGTTGCGCATTGCCGTCGTGATTGCGGCGACGAGCTTCTGGGGCAGTGACGGCCGGGGAACGACCGCCATCATGTCAAATCCTGACGGCAGTTCGCACAAGTCCATTTCGATGCTGTTGGCCCACAAAACCAGAGGCACCTGGCAATCCTCGATCGCCTTGAGGACGCCGTCGGATCGTGCTGCCTGCAGCATGACTTCGGACAGCATCACCACGTCGATCTGGGACTGGCTTCCATCAAGTGGCCTGAGAAGACGCAGGGCGGAAAGCGTATCGGCAATTGCAAAGCAACGTCCGCCTGCATGCGCGATGCTCTCGGCGGCGATCATGCGCCCATCGTCGAGACTGTCGAGCACGAGCACACGTACAGGATCGGGCTTCGCAAGTTCGCGGGTGGGCGGCGTGCCAGGCTGTGCGGCGCTGTCTTCCGGGAGTTCGAGCTCGAACCAGAATTCGGCCCCCTCGCCTGGCTTGCTCTTCACACCGATTTCGCCGCGCATGAGCGTCACAAGCTGGTGGCAGATCGACAGGCCAAGGCCTGTGCCGCCATATGTCCGCGTGGTCGAAGAATCTGCCTGCGTGAACTTGGTGAAGAGGCGGGCCTGGACTTCCGGCGCAATCCCGATGCCGGTGTCCCATACCGAGATCTGGACACGGTGGGTACCGTCGGTTTTGCTGCCGGTTCGGACTGCCGAAATGCAGACGTGGCCCTTCGGGGTGAATTTCACCGCATTGCTGGCGAGGTTCAGAACGACCTGGCGCAGCCTGTGCGGGTCGCCCTTCACGATGTCAGCTACATCCGGGGCAATGCGCAGAAGCATGCCAATGTTCTTCTCGCGGCTTTTCGGCGTCACAAGATCTGCGACTTCAGCGAGGACCTTGTGCAGGCTGAAGCTGACCGTTTCGAGATTGACCTTGCCGGCCTCGATCTTCGACAGGTCGAGAATGTCATTGATCATCGACAGCAGCGTTTCTGCCGATGTGAGGATGATACGAGAGAACTGCGCCTGCTTCGGGGGCAGGTTTCCGAGTGTCAGCAACTGGGCCATGCCAATGATGCCGTTGAGCGGCGTGCGGATCTCATGGCTCATGGTTGCAAGGAAATCCGACTTCATCCGGTTGGCGCAGTCGGCCTCTTCCTTTGCGATCATCAATTCACGGTTCTGCTGCTCGACGCGGGTGCGCGCCTGGACCACGCCATCAAGCAGGCGGTTGAGCCGGTCGCCCAACTGACCCACTTCGTTGCGGGGAAGCCGGGGAACGCGCACTTGCAGTTCGCCCTTCGAGAACTTCCGGACTGCGCGCTGCATCAGGGTCAGGGGCTCGAGGATCGTGCGATGCAGCATCAGGACGTAGAGGGCAAGCGTCAGCAGGATACCCGCCATCATGATTGCGCCTGGCTGCGCCATGCTGGCGATGGCATTGGCGTGGATGCGGTCCGTGCGGACCTTCACGAGGATCACGGCCTGCCTGGGCTTTCCCCTGGAATCGCGCACGTTCAGGGGAAGGGCGAGGACGAAGCCATCTGCGCGAAAGGCGTGCGCGGCTTTCCCTGTCAGGCGGCCGGCGTTCGACAATTCCGCCGGAATGTCGGCTTTCAGCCTTTCGCTGGCAGTCATCGAAACAAGGCTCTGGTCAGTCGACGCGAGGACGCGGCTGGATTCCCGATCGATGATCTGCATCGAGATGACATCTGCGTCGGCGCCCAGTCCCTGAACCATGCGCTGCAGCTGGGGTGACTCGCCGAGGATCGAGGCCGAGGCGTCGACGGCGTTGGCGAGGGCGTCTGCGCGGTGTTCGATCGCCGTGCGCGCCTGATGCGAGAAATGCTCATACATTGCAAACAGCGTCGCTACCGATGTCAGCGAGCCGGCGAGCAGGGTCCACAGGACCGTGCGGACGGAAATGTTCAAATATCGGCTGATGTTCATCTAGTGTGTGCTCCCCAGCCTTGTCGCAGGCGCGAGGAACGCGCTGGCTTCAGGCCTTGGCCGCTCGACCGGGCTTGTCCAGCCATCAAAGCCGGCGATCTGTTCAAGTGCCTGCTCGATCGACCCGCCGGCGTCCAGCATCCGCGCCTGGTGTATCTCCTCGACGAGGTGGACATCGGAGAGGGCCTTCCGGAACTCCTCGTCGCTCAAGCCCTCCCGGCGGGCCATGATCCGAATGGCTTCGCCGGGATGGTTGCGCAAAGTCTCGAGGGCACGTCCCCACACGGCCGCAAGTCGCTCCGGCAGGTTTGGTATGCGCCCCAGCACGGACTGGCGCACCGCAACCACGTCGAGGATCTGTCCGGGCGCTTCGGTCGAAGTGAAAATTTTCCTGGTTCCCGGAACCGCCTCCGCAGCGAGGGATTGCGGCGCATACGTCACCACGGCATCAACCTGCTGGCTTGCGAGAAGGTTTGCGCCCTCGAGCACGCTTGCCTCGTAGACCTTGACGTCGGAGAGCGACAAGCCGTGTCGGCCGAGGGCTGCATTCAGAACGAAGCGGCCGAACATCTGTTCCACGGCGACGGTCTTGCCCTTCAGGTCACGGGGGGAGGCAATCCCCTGCCCCCGGGCTATGATCACATCGGCGCCAGCGGAATAATCCGTCACAAGCACCACCGCCGGACGCTCGCCGGTTCCGTGATAGATCTGGACGACGTCGACAAGCGTTGTCGCGATTGCATCGACCTGGCCGCGCTCGAAGCTGCGGCGTGCATCGTCAAGCGTGCTGAACTGGACGAGGTCGACGTCGAGCCCTTCCTGCCTGTAGTGATCCCGAACATGCGCAAGGTACAGCAGCTCATAACCGGGCCATGGGTTGATGGCCAGCCGCAGCCTGTTGTCGTCGCCGACGCCTGCAACAGGTCCGAGTAACGCGAGATATCCGGCAACCGACGCGACCACGAAGGCCAGGGCTACGATCGTCGAGAGGATCCATCGTGCATGCATCGCTTACACCGCAAGTCTGCCTCCGGATGATCCCGGAACAACAACGGCGGAGACTGGCACGGTTTGCGTTAAGGCGAGGAAAACTTCACCCGACGGAAAAGGTGCCAAACCGTTACCAAATGTGCCTGGCCGCCCGCGCTTGCCGCGTCAGCGCAGTTCGGTCCGGAAGCTGCGGCCGAACGCCTCGGAAAGCATTTCGAAACGTTTGGAGCTGGCCTCGGCCATGAGGGCCTGGTGGCGGCGCGGCAGGGACAGGATGAGCGCAGTCGGTGTCAGGCGGACAGCGCTTGCCTGGAGGACGGTGGGGGACGGACCGGCCAGCACGAGACCGGCGCGAATGGCAAGGCCGAGGCTGCGCGCGCGGGCGGCCGCGTCCTCTCCAATGAAGCGGATTGCCCGTTTCTCGCGCTTCTCGTCGGCGCCGCCGTAACGATGGAAGAGCGCGAGAGCCAGCAGGTTGCGGCGCTGATGGTCAATTCCGATGAACGGTGCGTTAAGAACCTCTTCATAGATCAGTTCTGCGCGGTGGTCGGGGTGTCCCCTCCAGCCTGTATCCGCCAGATGGCAGGCAGCGCGCCTGAGCCGGTCGAAGCCCTTGTCGGACGACTGGAACAGGGGCGCGGTCCATTGCGCAAGAATGCTGCCGAGGGATGCATCGCGTCCCAGCCTGCGGGACATGTCCTCGCAGGCTGCAAGAAGCGGGTCTCTGGCACGCTCGTCTTCCGGCAGCCGCGAGAAGAGCAATCCCTCGCGCACGCCGAAGGCCGAAATGATCACCCGGTCGAGGCGTCCGATCTTCAGCAACCGCTCCATGACGATGGCGCCATAGGGTATCGCCTCGGCGCGCTTGCGCGTAACACCTGCCGCGCTTTCCAGCGACTTGCGGGAAAGGCCGGCGATGAGGCTGGTGAAGTCGATCGCGCGGTCACGCATGATTTCGTAGTTGTGCAGGATGCGGACCGGATGCTGGACGTTCTCCAGATGCATGCGGGCGATGTTGCGCCAGACGCCGCCCACGGCGTAGAGCGCCTTGCCGCGCAGGCGCTCGAGGCCTGGAAGTCTCTCAAGCTCGGCATCGACGATCGCGCGGGCCTTTTCGGGGCGGCCTTCCGAAAGGTCCATCAGGCGCAACGGTCCGAAAGGAAGGGTAAGGCCACCAGAGTGCTGGCCCTGTGCGACGAAGGCGAGTTCGAGGCTTCCACCGCCCAGGTCGCCCACCACACCGTCAGCATCCGGGATGGCAGCCAGCACGCCTTCGGCCGCGAAACGGGCTTCATCCTCGCCGCTCAGGATACGGACGGGTGTGCCTATGGCGTTGCGGGCGCGGGCGACGAATTCGGCGCCGTTGCGGGCGTCACGCACAGCTGCGGTGGCGAAGGTTTCAAGGCGCACCACGCCGACCGAGCGCGCGACCTCCTGGAAACGGGCAAGCGCGGCGAGCGCGGCGTTGCTGCCTTCCTCGTCAAGGACGCCGGTGCGCACCATGTTGCGCCCGATGGCGCAGAGGGATTTCTCGTTGAACATGGCCAGCGGGCTGCGCACGAGGCGGTCATAGATGACAAGGCGAACCGAGTTCGAGCCTATGTCGACGACCCCGATGGGGCCTTCGGGCGCCGCTGCCGCCGCACGCCGGGGCTGGTTCTCGCCTGACGCACCCGAAGCCAAGGGCTAGTTCCCGCGCGCGCGCGTGCGCTGCCCGCTCTTGCCGGACTGCTGTCGCGCCGGTGCCTTGCTGCCCTGGCCGGACAGGCTGGGGTTCGTCATGAAGTAGTCATGCGCGCTGAAGGCTTCGCGGGCATCAGCGCCCGGTGCGCGGAAATAGGTGCCGTCGGCTTGCAGGAGCCAACTCTGGGCGACGTCCCTGAGATTTGCATTCATGATCTGTCCCATGACCTGCTCGTGCACCGTCGGGTTCTCGACCGGGACCAGCACCTCGACACGGCGGTCCAGGTTGCGCGGCATCCAGTCGGCCGACGAGATGTACACTTTGGCATTCGCGTGAGGCAACCCATGGCCCGCCCCGAAACACACGACCCGGGCATGCTCAAGGAAACGACCCACAATGCTCTTCACGCGGATGTTCTCGGACAGGCCGGGAATGCCGGGCCTGAGGCAACATATGCCACGTACGACAAGGTCGATCTGCACGCCGGCCTGGCTGGCGCGGTAAAGTTCGTCGATGACAGCCGAATCAACAAGCGCGTTGAGCTTGGCCCAGATATTGGCCGGGCGGCCCGCGCGGGCATGTGCGATCTCCGCCTCGATGTGGTCGATCAGCGTCTGGCGCAGGTTGACGGGCGACACGGCGAGCTTCTCGAGCTGGTCGGGCCGCGCATAGCCCGTGATGAAATTGAAGACCTTTCCGGCGTCACGGCCCATGGCCGGATCGGCCGTGAAGAGCGACAGGTCGGTATAGATGCGGGCTGTCGTCGCGTGATAGTTGCCGGTGCCGAAATGCACGTAGGTTCGCATGGTGCTGCCCTCGCGCCGTACCACGAGTGAAATCTTGGCATGTGTCTTCAGCTCGATGAATCCATAGACGACCTGCACGCCTGCGCGCTGGAGGTCGCTTGCCCACTTGATGTTGGCCGCTTCATCGAAGCGCGCCTTGAGTTCGACGACGGCGGTGACGGACTTGCCCGCCTCGGCGGCCTCGATCAGGGCCTGGACCACGGGCGAGTCATTGCCGGTGCGGTAGAGGGTCTGCTTGATGGCCACCACGTCGGGGTCGGCCGCAGCCTGGCGCAGGAACTGAACGACGACGTCGAAGGTCTCGAAGGGGTGGTGGACGATGAAGTCCTTGGCGCGGATCGCGGCGAAACAGTCACCGTTGAACTCGCGAATGCGTTCGGGGTAGCGCGGGTTGTAGGGCTTGTAGGCCAGTTCGGGATGATCGGGCGCGATGAGCTGGCGGGTGTCTGCCAGGCCCAGAAGCCCATCGACGATCACGGGGGCACGGCCGGCAAGGTCGATCTTCTCGGCCAGCAACGTGCGCAGGCCTTCGGGCATGGCCTGTTCGATCTTCAGGCGGATCACGCTGCCGCGACGGCGGCGCTTGAGCGCGCCTTCGAACCATCGGGCAAGATCCTCGGCTTCCTCGGCGACCTCGATATCGCTGTCGCGGATCACGCGGAAACAGCCTCGCCCCAGGACTTCGTAGCCGGGAAAGAGCTTGCCCAGGAATTCGCCGATCACGCGCTCGAGCGCAATGAAGCGCGCCGCCTCACCGGGACCGGGATTGCCCGGCAGGCGGATAAAGCGTGGCACCTGACCGGGTATGGGCACGAGCGCGTCCATCTCGTGACCGTCGGCCCGCCGCTTCAGTTGCAGCATGAGCGCGAGGCCAAGGTTCGGGATGAAGGGGAACGGATGGGCCGGGTCGATTGCAAGCGGCGTCAGTACGGGCGCCACGTCATTGAGGAACCGGTTCTCGAGCCAGGCGCGCTCGACCTGGGTCAGCTCGCCCGGGTCGATCACGGTGATACCAACCTTCTTCAGGAGGGCCTGCAGCGACAGCCAGACTGTGTGCTGCTCGGCCATCAACCTGATGGCGGTGGCGTCCACCGCGTCGAGCTGCTGCTGGGGACGCAAACCGTCGTCCGAAATCGTGCTCACGCCCTCGCGCACCATGCCCTTCAGGCCGGCAACGCGTACCATGTAGAATTCGTCGAGGTTGGCAGCCGAGATCGACAGGAACCTCAGTCGCTCGAGCAGCGGGTGGCGCTCGTTCTTGGCTTCCTCGAGAACGCGCGTGTTGAAAGCGAGCCAGGAAAGCTCGCGGTTGATCAGGCGCTCCGGCGACCTGGGGTCGACGGACCTTGCCTGCGGACGGGCTTCGCGCTTCTGTGTCCCTGCATTCGCAGGAGACGCGTTCGCGTCACGCCTGGATGTCGTGTTTTCCATAACAGCCCTTGTCCCACCGCCGAGGGCCAGTCCCCATGCCTTCGCGCAGGACAGACCCTAGCCCAAAGCGTCCTCATTGTCAGCCGACCGGACGTCGTCGTCGCCGTAAAGCCGCTGCAATGCGCGCGCAGCGGTTTCGATGGACGGCTTGCGCTTTTTCTCGAGGGCAAGATAGTCCATCAGTGCAACCAGACGTTCGGCGTCGACGAAGGATCGCCTTAGCCTTGGCGCAAGATAGGCAATCAAAGCTTCAGGAAACTTAAGCTGGCGGTCATGTGACAGTTTTATGAGCACGCGCGCCATGAGCGCTTCGTCCGGCAAATCAAGGCCTGCGCCGCCGACGGCGGTTAACCGGGAGTGAAGATCGGCGACGGATGCCGGCCAGCGCTGCGGGGCGTCCTCGCCCGTCAGCAGCAGCCAGCCTCCGGTCTGATTGACGAAGTTGATCAGGTGGAACAGGCCGGCACCGCCGGTGACCTGCCCTGCGCCATCAACAAGAACGGCCACGCCGGGAGGCAGTTCGGCCAGCCGTTCGACCGTGACCTCGGCGGGCGTGAACTCCAGCGCTGCGGCCTGACGGCGCCAGATCTGGGCGAGATGCGTCTTGCCGCTGCCGCTTGGTCCCCAGATCGCGCAGACGCGCCCCGGCCATTGCGGCCATGCATCGATGAAGGCAAGTGCGGCCTCATTCGATGCGCCAGAGATGAAGTCCTCGCGCGCGGTGCTGCGCTTCAGTTCGAAGGCAAAGGGCAGCTGGGATGAACGGGGCGGATGCGCCATCTATGCGGGGGCTCCGGTATGAACTGACCTATCCACCCTTGGCCGTCCTTGACTCGCGGATCGCACGCTGGCCCTCGAAGTAATAGGCGATCCATGAGGCAATCGTGAACGCGCCTGCAACCAGTGCAATGCCCAGGCGCAGGTTCCCGAGGCCGAGCGCGAAGGCGAGGTCTGCCATGGTCACGAGGAGCAGGAGCACCTGGAAGAACGTGGTCAGCTTCGACACGAACAGCGGCTGCATCCGCAGGGGCTGGCTTGCCATGCGGTTGAAGGCCGCGACGGTCGCGATGATCGCCACGTCGCGGGCCAGCACGATGATCATAAGCCAGACCGGCAGGTGGCCCTGGGCTGTCAGCAGCCCGAACAGCGTCACGATCAGGATCTTGTCGGCGATCGGATCAAGATAGGCGCCGATCGCCGACTTGTGGCTGAAGTGGCGTGCCAGGAATCCGTCGATCGCGTCGGACGCTCCGGCGACCATCGTCAGCCAGAACGCGCGGGACCAGTCCTGCCCGAGAAGGGCAATCGCAATGAACGGTACGAGGACCAGGCGGACAGCCGTGACGCCGTTTGCCAGCGTCAGGCCGTACTGCTGTGGCCTAAGGAACCACGGGGTTCGGGCTGGCGGCGGCTGGGGAGGCTGCATTTCTTGTGATGGTCCATTGGCCCTTGTCGTCGGCCGAAAGCGTGACGTTCGACTGCGTAAGAGCTGTCTGCAACTGATCCACGCGACCGACATGGTCGAGGCGAACACGTGCGCCACCGACGGTCATTTCTTCCACGGATGCGCGCTGTATGGCGCGTGTGCTTTCCAGGCTGCGGCGGATGGCGACCCATTCCTGCAGGCTGCGGAATGGCACGCGCGCCATGATGGTCGACTGGGTGGAGAAATCGACCGACGTCGTGCGTTTCCATTCTTCCTGCAGCGTGTCGGCAACAGCGCCGGCTGCCCGCATGGCGAGGGTCGGATCATCTTCGGTGCCCTGTCGGCTGAAGGCCTGCGCGCGGGGAACGCGGCTTTCAGGGCGGATGTGGGTGGTTGCGACCTGAAAGCCCGTGGCCGAGCGGGTCACGGAGGCCACCAATACCGAGCCTGCGCCATAGCGGTCGGCAAGCGGCTTGACCATGGACCAGTCGGACATCTGCGAGACGGCGGCCAGCGAGGTGATGTCGGCGGCGTCGCCGAGGGGAACGGCCACCGGAACCAGGCGCGCCCGGCGGCTCTGGGCGGACCACGCGGTCCCCCAGAAGGTTTCCGGCTGCCAGGCGGTTCCGGTCAGCGCGACGACAAGCACGGGCTTGGCAACGGTTTCGGAGTACTGCACGCCGGCCTTGCGCAGGACGTCGCGCACGTTGGCTGCATTGAAGAGATAGGTGACGGTGGCAAGATACCGCGTGCTCGAGTGCCTTTCGTTCGAGATGTCGAACGAGCGGACCAGCGGCTCGAGCGCCTCGTCTGTCAGCGGGGGCTGCTTTGACCACTCCGCGAAGGGGGCGAGGCGGCGGTAAATGTCCGTCCAGGCGCGTTGGCGGCCCTTGGCAAGGGCTGTTTCCTTGGCTGCCGAGGGGCTTGTGCCGGTGCCATCGACGGCGACGTCGGAGACCGTCCAGAGATCCTTTGCCGATGCCGGTGCCAGGATCACGAGCGACAGCAGGAGGGCCGCGAGCGTCATGGAGGCGAACAGGGAAGCGCCGACACGTCGGCCAGACCGTTCAAACATTGCCATTCCCACCAGTGTTTCCGATTTTCGGCGCAAACCTACACGATCCGGCTTGTCCGGCGCAAAGGGGAGTTTGTCGCCGAAATGGTGCGTATCCAGCCCATTCGCGCCGTTTGCGTTGCAGGGATGCGCGCCTTACGGTGCGACCAGCTCCGACTCAAGCCATGCGCACGGGCCGCATGGACTTGTCGCTTCCGGGAGGCGCAACGCCGCATGCACATCCAGCAGAAGTTCATCGCGGGCATCCTCACGCTCCTTCCGCTTGCCGCCGTGTGGGTCGTACTCAAGCTCATCATCGACGCCCTGTCCTATTTCGGCAGCCCCTGGGTCAGCTGGTTTGCCTCGACCTTCGGACCCATGCTGCCGCCCGGCGTCGAGCATGTCCTGTCGAGCGATGCGTTCCTCTACATCATCGGCACGATCTTCACGCTCGGTGTGATCTATGTTGTCGGGTCGCTGGCCTCGCGGGTGGTGGGGCAGCAACTGCTCGAGGCGTTCGAGGGCATGCTGACCCGCGTGCCGTTCGTGCACATGATCTATTCCTCGACCAAGAAGGTCATCTCGGTCCTGCAGACCAAGCAGGAAAACGTCCAGCGCGTGGTGCTGGTGGACTTCCCGAATGCCGACATGCGCGCGATCGGCTTTGCGATGCGCAGCTTCCACGAGACAACGACGGGGCAGGAACTGACGGCCGTTTTCGTGCCGACCGCGCCGAACCCGACCTCTGGCTATCTCGAGATCGTGCCGACGGCGAACCTTATCCCGGTGGACATGACAGCCGACCAGGCCATGGCGATGATCGTCTCGGGCGGGGTCGTGGGGCCGGACAGGATCACGTTCCTGCACAGGCCCTCGCCTTCACCGCTGCCGGGGGCTGGCAAGCCTCACTCGTAACGCAGCGCCTCGATCGGATCGAGGCGCGCGGCCCTGAGGGCGGGATAGAACCCGAAGGCAATGCCAAGAAGCGCCGGGATGCCGATACCCAGGGCCAGCA
>JBILGJ010000124.1:0-7415 GCA_044351125.1 Micropepsaceae bacterium | reverse complement strand
ACGGAGGAGAGAGCGGAACGCCGTCATTCTTGGGAAAACGCCGCATCGGTGATCATGCGGATGGCCGTTTCCGGCGCAATGCCAGCGCGGCCTGCCGCAGCCATGAAGCCTGCATCCAGAGACAGGTCCGGGTTTGCGTTGACGTCGACGACATAGGGGTGGTCGCTTGCATCCACGCGGAAGTCGACGCGGGCCCAGCCGCGCAGGTCAAAGCCGTGCCATGTCTTCAGGGCAATGTCCTGGAGCGCCGTCAGCAGAGCCGCATCACCCGGTCCGAAATCATAGCGGCGGACCGTGTTCTTGTACTCGAAGCTCTGCTCGTTCCACTTCGCGTTGTAATCGACGATGTTGTAGAGGTCCGGCCCGTAGTTCTCGAACACGATTTCGGCCACGGGAAGGGCGCGGGGACCCTGCGGGGTTTCGACCACGGAGACATTGAACTCGCGTCCGGCGACGAATTCCTCGATCAGCCAGGGGATCTTGTGCTCGGCGGTCAGGAGGCGCGCGACTTCCACGGCCTGAGTGCTGCCGCGACAGACGTTTCGCTGGGTGATGCCGAAGGAGGCGTGCTCGTGGCGGGCCTTGACGATCCAGGTTCTTGACGTGTCGGCGTCGGTCAGCGTGCGCATCGTTCCCCAGGCGGGCGTTGGCACGTTCAGCCAGTTCAGGATCTTCTTCGCCAGAACCTTATCGTTCGATAATTCGAGGCCGTGCGAGGGGCTGCCGGTGTAGGGCAGGTTCATTTCCTCGATGTAGATGGGCGGCACGTGGATGAGGCGGCTCGTGCCCGAGACGGATTCGACCAGGTTGAAGATGCAATCCGGGCCCACTTCTCCCACGATGCGCCGGAACTCGGGTGGCATGTACTCGAAGTGCCGCATTTCATGCGGATAGCCGAGCTTGTCGTAGTGGCGTTCGAGTTCCCGAGCCGTGGAGATCGTTGCCAGGTTGTCGTCTGGCTCGATCTCCTTCAGCTCGGGGATCAGGATCAGGATTTTTGGCGGCGCCATCACTCGGCGGCTACGACGGACTTTCCGTGGCCCAGCTTGCCACCCGGGTCAGGGTACCTGAAGATCCGGCCTTCGAAATTGCGCAGGAGCAGGTCGTCGCCCTCGCGTCCGGCGACCGCGTCCGGTGCGAGCAGGATCTTGCCACCGCCGCCCGGTGCGTCGACCACGAACATGGGGCAGGCATAGCCTGTCGTGTGGCCGCGCAGGGACTGGATGATCTCGATGCCCTTGTGCACCGGGGTCCGGAAGTGACCGGATCCCTTGATGGGGTCGCACTGGTAGAGGTAGTAGGGCTTGACCCGCATGGTCAGCAGGTTGTGCATCAGCGACTTCATCACTTCAGTGTCGTCGTTGATGTCCTTGAGCAGAACCGTCTGCGATCCGAGCGGGATGCCTGCGTCGGCCAGACGTGCGGTTGCCTCGCGCGTTTCGGGCGTGATCTCGGTGGGATGCGTGAAGTGGATGCTCATCCAGAGCGGGTGATGCTTGCGCAGCATCTTCACCAGGTCGCGCGTGATCCGCATGGGCAGGACGGCCGGGATCTTGGTGCCGATGCGCACGAACTCGATGTGCTTGATGCGGCGGAGCCGGGTGAGCAGCCAGTCCAGCTTGTCGTCTCCGATCGACAGCGGATCGCCGCCGGACAGAAGCACGTCCCTGACCTCGGTGTGTTCCTCGAGGTAGGCGAGGGCCTTTTCCCATTGCGTTGTCGAGAACTGGTACTCGCCGCCCGGGTTTCCGACCATGCGGGACCGCGTGCAGTAACGGCAATAGGTCGAGCAGAACCCTGTCGTCAGGAAAAGGACCCGGTCGGGATAGCGGTGAACGAGGCCCGGAACGACCGTGTCGTGGTCCTCGCTGAGCGGGTCGTCCTCTTCGCCCGGCAGGCGCACATACTCATCATTGACCATGATGTGCGTGCGACGCAGCGGTTCGGAAGCGTCGGCATGCGCCATGAGGCTGGCGTAATAAGGTGTAATGCCGACGGGCAGGGAGCCCTTGTGCCTGAGCGCGGCCGAACGTTCATCCTGGGACAGGTTGAACATCCGCTCGAGTTGCTCAAGCGTGCGGATCCGGGTGCGGGCCTGCCAGCGCCAGTCATTCCAGTCATCCGGCGTCGTGCCGGGGAAGTTGCGCTTGTAGAAGTCGCGCGCTCCTGCACTGACGGGAAAGCGGTTTGCCTTGCGTGTACCCGTTGCCGGTTGCTGGGCAGCGTTGCCAGCCGGTGAAATCAATGATGGAAACTCGAGCGTTCCCTGGGTGCCAGCGTCCTGGCCGGTCCCGGAACCCTGTTCCACCATCTTTCGCTTCGCCGGTGACCTGAGGTGCGCCGCTGTGTTGGCGCCCTTTACAAAGGTGTGCACTGTCATCGACAGGTCTTAAGCCCCTTGAGTTGGTCGACTGTTTCCCCAAATCGTCCGCGCGCAGCCTCGCGCTTTCCCCAACCTCTGAATCATGCAGCACGATTCGCGATACGTCAAATAGATCACGTGAGTAAATATGGGATTAGAGTGTGTTGATCGCATGGCGGCTCGTGTATTGAGCGGCGGTGCTCATGAAGTAATCGCGTATTGACATGCATTCCGCGAGTTCATTCGAGCAATTCTTTTCTTGCCGAATCTCCGTAATCAATTTTGCAAGCGAAGAGATACTCGCCGCCGATATTGTTTTCACTCGGTGCGTGTACAGCTCATCTGATGTCGATTGGCGCGTAACACTTGGGTTGTTCGCAATGCGCATTTGCGTTGGCCTTGCGAGCAGAAAACGATGATTTGTGTCGCGACCAAACTAATCCGTAGACGGACTATCAGAAAAAGATGGAAAAGTTGCCGCAGTCACCGGACCCTTGAGTGCGTAGAGATAAAAAATGCGCGTGCGCTTCGGGTCGAGACGCGTCTCAACGGTGCCGATGCGCTCGAACGAGGTGAACGCGCCGGTAACCGTGCTCACATCCTGCTTGCGCGATACGAAGAGAACGTAGGAGGCAACGTCGGGTGAGAGGGCGTGGCGTGCTTCGTACTCATTGGCCGGGTTCATGCTGGGCCACATGCGCAGCGGGATCTTCCTGTCGCGCGTGTAGTAATAGAGTGATGCCATGTCCTCGCGATCGTCACTGAGGATCGCCGTGAAGGGGCCTGATGACGCGATTGTAATGATGGTGCGTCCCGCATCGGGCCATCCACGCAGGCGCTTTGCGGCATTGTCCTGACCCAGAGCTGCCACGAGTGCAGGGCTTGCCGCGAGGCCGCACAGCAGAAGTGCAATGGCACCGTTGAGTGACGTGTTCACCAACAATGGCCATCGACGGGAACTTCTCACGGCCCAGGCGCAGACCAATATGCATAGCGCGATGAAGGCTGGTGCAGCCCAGTTCGCGTTGGCCCGCGATATGAATGCCTGGAACGTCACCACAAGGATGATTGGGGCCGATAGCGCGACGAGGAGGCGGTCCGGGGCTGAAAGTCCCCATTTCCGCCATGCCATCACTCCTCCCCAAAGCAATATCCCTGCTGCCACGGGGCCAATAATTCCTGCCTGCGCGCCGAGAAAGGACAGCGCGTTGCCCAGGTTGAACAGGTTGTCGGCGCCCCAATTGGCGTTTGAGGCGGTGTGCCTCACGGTGGCGAGGCTGTTCGAGACGTTCCAGATGATATTTGGCGAAATCACGAGGGCTGTTACGGCGCCCGCGACCAGAAAGCGCGTGTCGATGAGGAAGTTGCGCCCCTCGCGCGTGAACAGGAAAGCGACCGCGAGACCCAGCACGAAATAGAGCATCGCGTATTTCGACAGAAGGCCGAGGCCAATGCCGATTCCAAGAAGGATCGGCCAGCGCCATGAGCGGGATGACTGCATCTCGGCGATGGCCCACAAGGCCAAGGACCAGAACAGGAGCATCGGCACGTCAGTCGTTATCAGAAGCGAAGAGAAGCTCGTGCCCGGGATCAGCCAGTAGGTCAGGGTGGCCCAGAATCCGACACGCTCGTCATAGAGACGGCGTGCAGCGAGGAAGATGATGAAGCCGGTAACCGCGTGGATGATGGGTGAAAAGAGCCGGATGCAGTATTCCTCTGTTCCGCACATAGCCGTCGAGCCGGCTATCAGCCAGGCGATCATCGGGGGCTTGGAAAAGTATCCTGCCGAAAGGTCGAGGCTCCACGACCAGTACTGCGCTTCATCAGGGCCGAGGTTGAGCGGCGTCAGGACGAGCGATGCAAGCCGTGCCGCAGTTATCACGGCAATGGCGATCCAAAGAACTACGACCGGGTGATTGCGCACCCAGGTCATGACCGTTGGCGTCACGGCCCTGTCTTCCTCAATTTGTAGAGGGTCAACGTGACCTGGCGTCCACCCTTCGAGTAGTTGATGCCAGACACGCTGCCGATCGCATCAGCGCTGAAGTTGTTCTTTGTCAGGTATTGCTGGAAGTCTGCCACATAGACTTCTTCAACAAGTGCGACCGACTCCGGCGTCTTGGTCAGGAAGTCGGCGGCTTCGGCTCCGGAGCCCGCCAGCTTGATCTTGGTCCCCACAAGAAAAACGAGGCTGGGTTCGTGGTAGCCGGCAACTGCAACGGCCGATGGCGCGGCGCCGACCTTGGCGATCAGTTCAGCGGACCTGACGCTCACGAGGAGCTGCTGAAGGCCCGGTGCAACGACGCCCATTGCGACTGCAGCAAAAAGGGCGCCTGAAACTACTGTCGCGATGGACGCGTTTTCACCTTCACCACGAAGAAGGAAGAACACGGCTGCGCCAGCTGTCACGATGATAGGGACCGCCAGGATCCAGAGAACCACGCCACTGCCGGTTCCATAGGTGCTGGGCAGGAACATCACGAGAGCGCCTGTCAGTGCGATGGCCACCATAACCCAGAGCACCGTACCTAGCCTGACCCAAAGGTTGTCGAGGAAGCCGCGGCTTTCGCGCACGCCGGCCATCACTGCCGCGCCGCACAGCAAGGCGAGGGCGGGGTAGAGCGGCAGCGGGTAGTGCGGCAGTTTGGTTGGAAGCAGCTCGAGAATGATCCAGGCCGGGACTACCCAGGCCACAAGAAAGCGAACCGCTCCCTCGCGCAGCCTTGCGAGGGCGTAGATCACCCCGGGTGCAAGAAACAGCCAGGCCGGCCAGAAGCCGACGAGCAATGACACCAGATAATAGCCCGGTGGGCCCCAATGACCTTCGGCCGATCCGGCTACCTTGCCCAGGAAGTCGAGACCAATCGCCTCGGTGAAATACGCGCCGTTTGTCACCAGGCCAATGGCCACCAGCCACGGCACATTCAACAGGATCACTATGCCGAGGCCGAAAAAGGGGCGCATGGACATGATCCATGCCCAACGGCGCTCCCAGAAGGACAGGGCGAAGACGGACAGTCCCACAAAGAAAAGGATCATGGGGCCTTTGACAAGGATGCCAAGTCCCATGGCGAGACCGAGCAGCGCCGAGTATCGCAGCCTCGGCTGTTCCCCTCCCTGCCGGGCGGACATGAAGAACTGTGCGACGAGATATTGCGCGCCTACGACACATGCCAAGAGCACGGCGTCCGTCTTGGCTATATGGGCCTCGCCTATCATGAGGAGCGAGGATGCAAACAGGCCTGCTGAAATGAGGGCGACCTCGTCGTCGAACAGCCGCCGGCCCAAGCCAAACATCAGAAGTGTTGCCAGGATGCCTGCAATGACAGAGGGCAGCCGGTAGGCCCAGATCGCGTTATGCGGTTCGGCCGTCAGCCATCCAGCTGTTATGGCCTGCATCCAATGAATGCCCACGGGCTTTTTGTTGCGTGGCTCTTCCTGAAACCGGATCTCGATGAAATCTCCAGTTTCAATCATCTGTTTTGTGGCTTGCGTGAAACGTGACTCATCGCGATCAAGCGGCGGCAGCGCCGTGAGCCCGGGCAGATACATCAGAAGGCACAGGGCCACCAGGACTGCTCTGGGGTGGGCAAGCATCAACGACCACAGGCTGGAACTGTCGTAGGCTGCGGCGGAGCGGCGGTTTTGCATGGAGTGGGTTAACCATCGAGATTGCGGTGGCTACAATGCCCACCCTCCCGACAATTCTCAAGCGCGGGTTGGTCTCATCCATACGGGTGCGATCGTTCAGCGCCCTTGTTGATGCCTGCGAGCCTGCTGGTGGAAGGTCGCGCGCGTTAACCTCTGGAATGCAGACGCAGGCGCTTGTATAAGCCGCGGTTCCGGGCGATTGACGATGTCACGCCCGCCACCGCGCGCCGGATGCCTTGTCTGTTTGTTGAGACATCGCCCGGTTATTGGAGAGACTCTCTTGGTTGCCCTTCCCGAACTTTCCGTTGTCGTCCCTGTGAAGGATGAAGTGGACAATGCCGTGCCGCTCCTGATGGAGATCTGCACCGCGTTGCGTGGCAAGACCAATTTTGAGGTCCTTTTCGTCGATGATGCCAGCAAGGACGGGACTGCCGAGGCCCTGCTTGCAGCCCGTACCAAGGCGCCAGAGCTTCGGGTGCTGAAGCACCGGAAGAACTCGGGGCAGAGCCGTGCCGTGCGTACAGGGGTCATTGCGGCAAAGGGTCGTCTGGTTGCGACGCTTGATGGAGATGGCCAGAACGATCCGGCAGACATTCCGCTGCTGCTTGAGGTCTGGGCTCGCGAAGAAAGCAAGGGCGGTGTTCTCGGGCTGGTGGCCGGGCAGCGCATCAAGCGACAGGATACCTGGATCAAGCGAATATCATCGCGCGTCGGCAATGGCGTGCGGCAATGGCTGCTGAATGACGGCACCCGCGACACGGGATGCGGGCTCAAACTCTTTGCGAGAGAGGCGTTCCTGTCGCTGCCGTACTTCGATCACATCCATCGCTTCATGCCTGCAATGATGTTGCGCGAGGGGTACCGGATCGGCCACGCGGATGTGAGCCATCGCCCGCGATCACATGGAACGTCCAAATACGGCACGCTCGACCGGTTGCTTGTGTCGCTCTCCGACCTGGTCGGCGTGCGTTGGCTGCTGCGGCGCTCGCGGCGCCCTGAATCGATAGAGGAGCTCTAGGGGCAGATGCTCGACTGGGTGACGTGGGAACATGTCTGGATCCTGATCGGCTTCGGCGGACAGGCGGTTTTCACGTCGCGCATGCTGGTGCAGTGGTGGGCGAGCGAGCAGGCCGGCCGAAGCGTTGTCCCGCTTGCATTCTGGTGGCTAAGTGTGTTGGGGGGTGTCATCCTCCTCAGCTATGCCATTTACAAGAAGGATCCGGTCTTCATTTCGGGACAGGCTCTTGGCCTGATTGTGTACGTACGCAACCTCTACCTCATATTCGCTGAACGTTCACGGTCTGGTGATGGTGGCGACGCCGCCACAAAATAGCCCTCATCGTCCCTTCAACTTGGCCCGGTCCGGTTCGGCTGCTAGAGTTCGGGATCAATGGCTGAACCT
>JBILGJ010000123.1:0-7464 GCA_044351125.1 Micropepsaceae bacterium | reverse complement strand
CCGGTTCTTCAGAACCGTGACGCCATTCCTGCAGCGACAATCGAGCGCGCGGCGCAGCTGGCCCGGGCGAGCAAGCATCCGCTGTCGCGAGCGCTTGCAGCGGCCGCCGGGCCCGGGGTGGCTGCCGAGGACGTGCGAGAGATCGCGGGTGAAGGGGTCGAAGTGCCGACCGCGGCCGGTGTGATGCGTCTCGGCCGCGCATCGTTTGCAGCCGGTAATGTCGACCATGTGACCGATGGCAGCGTGCTTTGGTTCTCCGCCCCGGGGTCGGACCCGGTGGCGTTCGTTTTTCAGGACACGTTGCGCAACGATGCGCGCGACTGCGTCACGGCGCTGCGCGCACTCGGGCTTGGCGTCGAGATGCTTTCCGGCGACCGCGAGCAGCCCGCTGCAGCCATCGCGCAACTGCTGTCCCTGGATCGCTGGCGCGCGGCCGTTGATCCCGCACACAAGACCGAGCACCTCGAGGCGCTTGCGCGCGCCGGACGACGCACGCTGATGATCGGAGACGGGCTTAACGATGCAGCTGCGCTATCTCTGGCACATGTCTCGATATCACCGGGTACGGCCGTGCAGGCCACGCAGAATGCTGCGGACATGATCCTTCAGGGTGATGGCCTGCGTCCGATTGTCGAAGCCGTGCAAGTGGCGCGACAAGCCCGCAGGCTTGTCCTGCAGAACTTCGCATTCTCGGCGCTCTACAATGTGTGCGCCGTCCCCCTGGCTGCAATGGGCATGGTTACGCCGCTGATTGCTGCCGTTGCGATGTCGGGATCATCGCTGATCGTGATGCTGAATGCGCTTCGGCTGGCCGGACGCAAGGGTTGAAGCCATGGACATTTTCTATGTCATCACCATAGCGGCCATCATCCTGGGCGCCCTCGGCGTATGGCTGTTTGTCTGGACCCTCAAGTCGGGCCAGTACGAAGACATGGATGGTGCTGCGCAGCGGATCCTAATCGACGACGACGATTGACCTGTAGGCGTGCCACGTGGCGTGACCGACCAGCGGGAACACGATCACGAGGCCCACGAACAGCGTGGCAAGTCCCATCGCGCAGAGGATTGCGATCAGCCAGGCCCACAGCAGCATGGGACCCGGGTTTCTGCTTACTAGGCTGACGCTAAGGCCGATCGCCGTCAGCACATCAACGTCGTGGCGCATCAGGATTGGTACGGCGATCACGCTTATGGAGAAGGCCACCATGGCAAGGGCTGCTCCGATGGCGGTGCCGACGACCAGCATCATGAGACCCTGCGTGCTTCCAAGCGCAAAGGACAGGAACTCGCTCAGGGGACGATAGTCTCCATAGGAAAACAGGGCGTAGTTCAGCGTCGCGAGCCGCAGCCAGACCAGAAAGAGAAACATGAGCGCGAAGGCCAGGAAGGCCATCTGGGCGGGGGCCGGCAAACGGATATCAAGAATGTCACGCAGTTGGGCCTGCTGGCCGGCCTCGTACTTCCGGCTCATTTCGTAAAGCCCAATGGCGAATACCGGTCCCACCAGCGTAAAGCCGCCAGCCAGCGCCGGTGCCACGGACTCCAGACCCATCATCCACAAGCCGACGGTAACGAGCAGGCCCACGGCCACGAAGGCAGCGCCATAGGCCAGGCTCAGCGCGGGATTGCGCGCGAGATCCTGCCAGCCT
This sequence comes from Micropepsaceae bacterium, assembly GCA_044351125.1. GTDB lineage: Bacteria > Pseudomonadota > Alphaproteobacteria > Micropepsales > Micropepsaceae > SZUA-430. The sequence continues at coordinate 5,815 of JBILGJ010000123.1, read as the reverse complement.
GCCGCGAGCCACTTCCAGGGATCGTCCATGGTGGGCGCGCGCAACCTGAGGCCCGCGGCGCTGGTGGTGGATGCTGAAGGTGCGACTTGTGTCATGGTGTCCCTCGTTGATGCATCAATGGCATGATGCACCAGACCACGCTGGACCGGCCAGAGCCTTGATATCGATCAAGCCCACTCCCCCCTCGCGCGAGGCTCGGCCGGCCAGAGCCGGATTTGCTGCATGTGCTAAATGGCGTAGTCGAGCTCGCAGGGTGCAGTCGGCTTGCGGCGGTTCATGACCATGCGCCCGTAAAGCGCGCTGATGGTTCGGCTTCCCGTGAACTGGCACAGGGCGGGACAGAGGGCATGAACCAGGCAGGCAAGGCCGCCCATGATCATCGCGATGCCAAAGCCTGCCGACATCCACATGTGCTCGAGGTAGGTTTCACCGACAGAGCGCGGATGCCTCACGAAAATCTCGAACATGGCCAGTCCTTATCCCATTCATATCAGGGGTTCAGGCCGTCATTTTGCCCTCGCCTTTGAACAGTGTTCAAGGGTCACATTGGCGGTGGTCGGTGATTCGTCCAAGGGAGCTGGGCATGACGCATTCTTCCCGCCGTGGAAAAGGCCTTTTTTCCGCTGTCGCTCTCGCGGCTGCAGCATTCCTGCTGTCTGCCTGCACGGCCTCGCTTAACGAGCAAAGGTTGCCTGTACCTGCGGCGCAGCCTGCAGATACAGGCCTCGAGCCGACGCAGGCCCCTAACTGGGACCGGCTCGCTGAACTTCCATGGCCGCAAGGCGGCCAGCAGACCTACAAGAGCTATGACGACTCACGTCGCATCTTCTGGAGCAAGCTCTATCCGGAGGGTGGCACCGAGCTTTACTGCGGGATCGGCTTTGATGCCGCGAGGCGGGCAACCGTGCCCGGACAGAAGCTTTCCGTCGAGCATGCGTTTCCTGCCGACGCGATCGCCGAGACCGCGCCCGGGTGCACGGACAGGACCTGCAAGGAGGGCCGCGTCCAGCGCGCCATGGCCGACCTGCAGAACCTGTGGCCAGCGCTGCAGAGCGTGAACTCGAGCCGGGGGCGCACGAAGTTCGGGGTCCTGCCTGCCTCGACGAAACCGCGCTTCCCTGATGTCTGCCCCGCATTCCGGCGCGATGCCGGTCCTCCTCCACTTGTGGAACCGCGCGACACTGTAAAGGGCGATGTCGCCCGCTCGCTGGTCTACATGCATTTCGTCTATGGCCTGCCACTCGAACAGGCTGTGAGCGACAAGGACCTCCTTCTTACGTGGATGCGCCTCGATCCGCCCGATGCGGAGGAGGTTCGGCGCAATGCGCTGATCGACCAGTTGCAGGGGACTACGAACCCGCTGCTGGATCCTGCCTTCATGGGAATGTGACGCCGGACATGCAATCCGCTAACGTGGAAACCAGCGATACGGGGAGATCATTCACATGACCTGGCCTGACGATGTTGTACTGACCGGCAAGAGCGCCAGCCTCGTGCCCCTTTCACAATCCCACGCAGATGGCATGCGTGCAGCGGTAAAGGACGGTGATCTCTGGCGGCTCTGGTACACCAATGTTCCCACGCCAGAGCGCGTGCCTGCCGAAATCGCGCGGCGCCTTGACCTTCGGACGAAGGGGTCGATGCTGCCCTTCGCCGTTCTTGACGCCGAGGGCGCGTGTGTCGGCATGACCTCGTACATGAACATCGATGCCGCCAACCGGCGCGTCGAAATCGGTTCGACCTGGTACACGCCGCGGGTGCAACGCACTGCCGTCAACACCGAGTGCAAACTGATGCTGCTCTCCCATGCCTTCGAAAGGCTTGACTGCATCGCGGTCGAATTCCGCACGTCATTCCTTAACCATCAGAGCCGTCGGGCGATCGAACGGCTGGGGGCGCGGCTGGATGGTGTTCTTCGCAATCACCAGCGACATCCGGACGGATCGTTGCGTGACACCTGCGTTTACTCCATCATCACCAGCGAGTGGCCTGCCGTGCGGGCGCATCTATCCTTCAAGCTGGACCGATGACATGAGTGACACGACCGGTGACCTGCAGCGCCTTCGGGACAGCATCGACAATATTGATGCAGCCCTCATCCATCTGCTGGCCGAGCGTTTCAAATTCACCCAGCAGGTTGGCGCCCTGAAGGCGCGCACTGGCATGCCGCCGGCCGATCCCGCCCGTGAGGCCCAGCAGATTGCCCGACTGCGCACGCTTGCCGAGCAGGCCAAGCTCGACCCCGAGTTTGCAGAGAAATTCCTGAACTTCATCGTCAAGGAAGTGATCCGCCACCATATTGCGCAGGCACAGGGGCAATAGGCTGCCAGCGCGCAACAAGGAGACTTTCGGACATGAAGTACCTTCACACGATGGTAAGGATCGGCGATCTGGGAAACTCTCTCGACTTCTATGTCGGAGCGCTGGGTCTGATCGAGAAGCGGCGGATGGACAATGCGGCGGGGCGATTTACCCTTATCTTCCTGGCTGCGCCGGAAAGCCCTGATGCCGAGATCGAGCTTACCCATAACTGGGATGAGAGCAGCTATGGCGGCGGCAGGAACTTTGGTCACCTGGCCTTCGCCGTGGACAATGTCTATGACACCTGCCGCAGGCTGATGGACAAGGGTGTGGTGATCAACCGGCCACCGCGTGACGGTCGCATGGCCTTTGTCAGGTCGCCCGACAACATTTCCATCGAACTGTTGCAGCGTGGACCCGCGCTTGATCCGGTGGAGCCATGGACGTCGATGCCGAATGTCGGCAGTTGGTAGGGGTTTTTCTGCGGACTTCCCGCGCGAGGGGAAACTGATAGCCGGCTCATTCGCCTGAGAGGCGAACAATGCATCCCATTCGTTGATTGAAACGTGCAGGTTTCCCCTGTTCAATCTTCCCGGGGAGCGGCGTCTGGCGCCGCTTTTGGGGGAAGTATCCGTGTTCAGACCTGTTGCGGCCGCGCACATGCGCGCCATCGCCATCGCGTTTGTCCTGGCCGCCGTATGGCTGCTCGGCGCGCCTTCTCCCTCGTCCGCCAGCGGGCCGGCCACGACGGCCCTCAGTGAGCGCCCCATGACGGCCGCGGATGTGGAGGCGTTTCTCGACGGACTTGTGCCACTGCAAATCGAGCAGGCTGACATCGCCGGCGCGGTCGTCACCGTGGTCCGGGACGGGCGCGTGCTCTTTGCCAAAGGCTATGGGTTTTCCGATGTCGGTGCGCGCACGCCTGTTTCGCCCGACCAAACACTTTTCCGGACGGGCTCGGTTACAAAGCTCTTCACGTGGACCGCTGTCATGCAGCTGGTCGAGGCGGGAAAACTTGATCTCGACGCAGACGTGAACGCCTATCTGGACTTCAACATCCCGCGTCCCCATGGCGTTGCCGTCACGCTGCGCCACCTCATGACACATCGTGCTGGTTTTCAGGAAACGCTGAAGAACCTTGGCGCGCAACGGAAGGGTAGCGTCGATCTTGCGTCCTATGTCCGCAACAACATCCCGGACCAGATCTACAAGCCCGGCACGACGCCCTCGTATTCCAATTATGGGGCCGCCCTTGCAGGATATATCGTCGAGCGTGTCGCGGGGATGCCTTTCGACCAGTATGTCGAGGACAGGATTTTCACTCCGCTGGGCATGACGGCTGCAACGCTGCGCACGCCCTTGACGCCTACATTCGCGGACCGGATGTCAAAGGGATATGTCACGGCCTCGGGCGAGCCCGGTGCCTTCGAGGTGGTCAATGGCTATCCAGCCGGCAGCCAATCGGCCACCGGCATTGCCATGAGCCGCTTCATGCTGGCAGTCCTCAACAGGGGCGAACTCGACGGCAAGCGCATCCTCAAGGCCGAAACCGTTGCCCAGATGCTGGACACTGTCACGGCCTATGATCCGCGCCAGAGCGGCATCGGGCTTGGGTTCTATGAATCGACGCGCAACGGATTGCGTATTCTTGGCCATGGTGGGGACACTGTCTATTTCCACAGCGACCTGCATCTGGTCCCGGAAAAGCGGCTCGGGTTTTTCGTGTCCTACAACAGCACCGGCAATGTCACTGTGCCGCCCCGCGCACCGCTCTGGAGCAAATTCCTTGATCGCTATTTTCCCGTCGAACCAAAGGGGCACCCCAACGCGGCCCTGCCCTTGGCGGGGCTGACCGCAAAGGATGTGGCCGGGCGATACGTGTCGTCACGGCGCGCTGAGACATCGCTTCTGCGCTTGCTGGCCATCCTGCAGCAGCCGACAGTCGTCGCGCAGCCCGATGGCGCGGTGCTGGTGGACTCATTTGTGGGGCTAAACGGAAGGCCGCGCGTGTTCCATCCGGTCGGAGATGGCGTTTTCGAAGAGAAGCACGCGCAGGGCCGGCTTGTCTTCATCAAGGGCGAGGATGGCGTCATTCGCCTGCTGACCGCTTCTGCAGGCATCGCGATCTTCGAGCGCGCAGTTCCCGGGATTGATGCGGGCCTGCTGATGATGGGGCTTGGGCTCAGCGTGCTGGTTGTTGTTGGCAACCTGGTCGGAATGGGGGGCTCGTTTCTTGCGCGGCGCCACTATGGGGTGGAACTCGGCTGGCCCGTCGGCGAACTGCTGCTGCATGGCTCGGTTGCGGTGGCGAGCCTGACTGTTCTTGCATTCGTTGGTGGCGTTGCCGGGGTCCTGCTCGTGACCCTTGGCGCCAGCCCCTGGCTGCTTGATTCTTCGATCGACACGCCGCTGCAGATACTGCAGCAGATCGGCAAGGCTGCTGCGGCCAGCATGGTCATTGTGGCGGGTAACGTTGTCAATGCATGGCTGAGCCCCGAGCGCGGCCTGCTTGGCCGATTGAAGGAGACGCTGGTACTTGCAAGCCTGCTGTGGCTGCTCTGGTTCGCCTGGGCGATGAACTTCTTCGATCCCGCCCTGAAGGCCTGAGGGATCATCCGCGCGGCTTGTCCACGGCCCTGGTGATGAGGACGACACCCAGCAGCGCGATGAGGTTGGCGCCAATCTGGTACCAGGCAGGCACCAGCGGATCCTCCAGCGTCGCGATCAGCCACGTAATGACGGTCTGTGTCGAACCTCCGAAGATCGTCACCGACAAGGCATAGGCGACTGACACGCCGGTCGAGCGCACGGACTTCGGGAAGGCCTCGGTCAGCAGGGCATACAGGCCGCCATAGGACACAGCCAGAATGAAGTTCAGGAATACGTTCACGAGCACGATTGTCTCGAGCGTTGCCCCCTTTGCCGTCATGATGAGATAGGCCTGCCAGACAACGAGCAGGAAGATCACGCGCGGGATCACGATCGAGACCTTGGTCCCGAAGCGGTCTGCAAACCACGCGCCGATGGGGAAGCCTGCAAGCGCGGCGATGTAGCCACACAAGGTCGTGAACTGGCCATCGGCGGGCGAGAGGCCAAGTGTCGTGATCGCGTAGCTTGTCATGTAGGCCGAGACATAGGTCGAAACCGTCGGGCCCACGATGCACAACATGCCCAGCACGACGGCCGTTGTGTTGTTCCGGAACAGGTTGGTGACAACCGCGATGCCGCTTTCGTGAACCTCGTGCTGCTCGATTGTCTCGGGAAGGTTGCGGCGTATATAGAGGCCCACGGGGCCGATGAGGATCCCGAGCAGGAATGGAATGCGCCAGCCCCAGCTTTCGAGATCTTCGGCGCTGAGGTTCGCCGCGAGGATCAGGCCAAGCCCGGATCCAGCGATACCTGCAAATTGCTGCGAGATGCCCTGCCACGCCGTGAAGGCCGCGCGCTGGTTCGAATTTGCCGCTTCCAGAAGATACGTCGTCGCGGGACCCACCTCCCCGCCACAAGAGAAGCC
>JBILGJ010000122.1:0-7491 GCA_044351125.1 Micropepsaceae bacterium | reverse complement strand
GGTCGAGGTCGAGGGCGCAGTTCAATGCAGTCTGGCCGCCCATGGTGGGCAGGACGGCGACACGGGCGTTGGGATGCTCGCGGCGCTCGCGCGCAATGATCTTCTCGACGAATTCCGGCGTGATCGGCTCGATGTAGGTGGCATCTGCGAGATCCGGGTCCGTCATGATCGTGGCCGGGTTCGAATTGACCAGCACGATCCGGTAGCCTTCCGCCCTGAGTGCGCGGCAGGCCTGGACGCCGGAATAGTCGAATTCGCAGGCTTGTCCGATGACGATCGGGCCGGCGCCGATGATCAGGATTGTGTCGATGTCAGTTCTTCTGGGCATGGGTCAAACCATCAATGCGGCGCGCGTGATGCAATGCTGCCACTGTGTTTTAGGAGTTGATTAATCGGCAGGGCGTACGACGTGCGTGCAGCCAGATTTTGCCGGGAAACGATCGCCAAGAGCTGCATAAGAACAAGTTTCCCGCCCTGACGCCTACGGACATCTTCCGTGCGCTGGCGATCGCTGGAGCCCTGAGGGCTGCAGCGACGCCAGCTCTTTCTTTTTGGGGCCATCGCGCGCGGGTGCGTTCTTTCAACGTGTTCTGTCATGTGCTGCCTGCCAGGACAGCGAGCTCGCGGGCCATGTTTTCGCGCGCGGCTGCGGCGTATTCACCCTCGAAAATGCCGGATCGGAAAATCCGTTCGCGTGCCGCGGTTGCCTTGAGGAAGTCTGTCCTGCCCTTCGCCCACGCTGCATCGTCGAGATGCGCGTACTCGGCCCTGATCTGGCGGGCGTAGCTGTCGTACTCGGCGGCTGGTGTTGCGAGGATGGCAATGTCGGCGTCGAGGAAGATGTCGTCATCGTAATCGCGTCCGCCCTCGGCGTGATTGCGCGTGGCGAGGATCAGCTGGACGACATGCGAGCGCAGCGCCGGCGTGGCGCCGAGCGCGTCGAGTTCCTTCATCGCACGTTCGGCGCTGCGGGCCTCGTTGTCGCGCCGGCGGGGATCGTAGATGCTGTCGTGATACCAAACCGCGAAGGCGAGGCGCGTGGGGTCGCCGATTTCGTCGGCGTGCTTCTCGAGGCAGTCGAAGAGCCAGGTCAGGTGGGCTGTCGTGTGGTAGTGGCGGTGGGGTTCGCTGTAGGAGCGGCAAAGGCTGTCAAACAGTGTGCCGACCAATGGGGCGGAAAAATTGCCCAGTGTCTGCACGTGCGTTCGCCAGCGTGCCTTGAGGCCCTCGGTCCCGTGTCCCGTCGTCAACGCCGCTGCTCCATCGCTGTTGCGAAGCGGTCGAACAGGTACGCGCTGTCGTGCGGGCCCGGCGATGCCTCGGGGTGATACTGAACGGAGAAAACGGGGCGGTCCTTGAGGGCGATGCCGCAATTCGTTCCGTCAAAGAGGGAAATGTGGGTCTCGGTCACACCCTTTGGAAGGGTGGTCGTGTCGACCGTGAAGCCGTGGTTCATCGAGACGATCTCGACCTTTCCGGTGGAAAGGTCTTTCACGGGGTGGTTTGCGCCGTGGTGTCCCTGCTTCATCTTGCTGGTGCGCGCTCCCAGGGCAAGGGCGAGCATCTGGTGCCCAAGGCAAATTCCGAACACCGGGACGCCAGAGTCGACGGCTTTCCGGATGACCGGGCAAGCGTAGACGCCGGTAGCGGCCGGGTCGCCGGGGCCGTTCGACAGGACGATGCCGTCAGGCTTCAGCCGCACAATGTCGTCCCAGGCTGTCATCGCCGGGACGATGGTCAGCCTTGCACCGATCGATGTCAGGCCGCGCAGGATGTTGCGCTTCACGCCGTAATCGATGACAACGACATGGAATCGGTTGTTTGTGCCGGGCGCATAGCCCGTCGACCACTGCCAGCGCTGCTCGTCGAGCGTCCAGTTCTGCCTGGCCGTCACCTCCCGGGCGAGGTCCATGCCTTCGAGGCCTGGCCATTCGCGCGCCTGCCTGCGAAGAGATTCGAAGTCGAACTCGCCCGTCGGTTCGTGGGCAATGATTCCGTTGGGCATGCCCTGTTCGCGGATACGACGGGTCAGGGCTCGTGTATCGATGCCGCCGAGCCCCACGATGCGGTTGCGCTTCAGCCAGATGTCGAGGTGCTGCGTGTTGCGATAATTCGATGGATTGGTGATCCCCGCCTTTACAATCAGGCCGCGGGCGGCCGGCGTGGTGGTCTCGATGTCTTCCGGGTTTGTGCCGACATTTCCGACATGCGGGAAGGTGAAGCATACGATCTGGGCGGCATAGGAGGGATCGGTCAGGATCTCCTGGTAGCCGGTCATGGCGGTATTGAAGCACACTTCGCCAACGGCCTGTCCCGAGGCGCCAAATCCTTCGCCTTCGAAAATCGTACCGTCGGCGAGCACGAGCGCGCCCGTGATTCGTCTCCGCGAGCGGGCATGGCCCTTCTCGCGGGGGGTGTTGGCAGGTTCCGTCATGTCCGAAAGCTCACGATTTTGCGGGATTTTGGCCGGGAGCCCCGCAAATTCGCGGGACCATAGGAGACTGCGTTTGCTGTCGTCAAGGAACGCTGTTGTCCCAGTCCACAAGGCAGATCACGCCCTTGCGTCAAAGGGTTGGGTGCGGGGTCGACGACCATGTATGGTGCCGGGTCATTTGCGGAAAGCGAGGACGCGAGATGTTGCGCGAGAAATTCAACGAGGCCCTGAAGGATGCCATGCGGGCGAAAGACCAGCGCCGTGTGGGCACGCTGCGGCTCATCAATTCGGCCCTGAAGGACAAGGATATCGAGGCGCGGGGCCTGGGCAAGGGGCCGCTTGGCGACGAGGAGATCCTTGCGCTGCTGCAGAAGATGATCAAGCAGCGAAATGACTCGATCGAGGCCTATGAAAAGGCCGGGCGCGCAGACCTTGTCTCGCAGGAGCAGGAGGAAAAGCAGATCATCGAGGCTTATTTGCCGCAGCAGATGGGGTCTGAAGAGGTCAGGGCGGCGGTGCAGGCTGCCATCGCTTCCACTGGCGCCGCGTCTGTGAAGGACATGGGCAAGGTGATGGGCGAGCTCAAGGCGAAATTCGCGGGCCGGATGGACTTCTCCAAAGCCAATGGTGTGGTGAAGGAGCTGCTGTCGGGCGCCGGCGGCTGAGGCGATGCGCTTTACGCCCCGTTTCCTGGATGAGCTTCGTGACAGGCTGCGGATCAGCGACTATGTCGGCCGCAAGGTGAAGCTTGTCCGGAGGGGGCGGAACCACACGGGCCTCTGTCCATTCCACAACGAAAAGACCCCTTCGTTTTCTGTGAATGAAGACAAGGGTTTCTATCATTGCTTCGGTTGCGGCGAGCACGGGAACGTCATCGACTTTGTCATGAAGACCGAGGGACTTCCGTTCCCCGAGGCGGTGGAGCGGCTTGCCGGTGATGCCGGCATGGAGTTGCCGCGACGCGATCCGCGTGATGAGGCGCGCGAGAAGGCGCAGAAGTCGCTGCATGAGGTCATGGAATTGGCCGCCGTCTTTTTCGAGGCGGAATTGAAGGGGGCGCGTGGCGCGAAAGCGCGATCCTATCTGGATGGCCGGCAGCTCGCCGGGCCAGTTGCGCAGCGGTTCCGGCTCGGTTTTTCGCCCGACTCGCGCAGTGCGCTGAAAGATCATCTGCGTGCCAAGGGCGTGACCATCGAGGATATGGTCGAGGCGGGACTGCTGGTAACGCCGGACGATGGCGGTGCACCCTATGACCGGTTTCGCGGTCGCGTGATGTTTCCCATTGCTGACGTGCGCGGGCGTGTGATCGCGTTCGGCGGCCGGACGCTCGATCCTGACGGCAAACCGAAGTACCTGAATTCCCCGGAAACGCCCCTTTTCCGCAAGAGCACGGTGCTTTTCAACCTGGCGTCTGCCCGCAAGGCTGTGTCTGTGGGGGCTCCACTTGTGGCCGTCGAAGGGTACGTGGACGTGATCGCGCTTGCCGCGTCGGGGTTCGAGGGGGCTGTGGCGCCGCTGGGTACTGCGCTGACGGAGGAGCATCTCGAGCAGATGTGGCGGATGGCACCGGAGCCAATCCTCTGCTTCGACGGGGACGCTGCCGGCATAAAGGCTGCGCAGCGCGGGATCGACCTCGCGCTGCCCCTGCTCAAGCCCGGGCAATCGCTCAGGCTTGCGTTGCTTCCCGGCGGACAGGACCCGGATGACCTGATCCGGGCTCGCGGGGCTCAGGCCATGCAGGAGGTCCTTAACGCTGCCGTGCCCCTTGCCGACATGTTGTGGCGGCGGGAGGTCGAGAGCGCGGACCTGTCCACGCCGGAACGCCGGGCGGGGGCCGAGGCAAACCTCTTGCGGCTCGTCGAAGGGATTGAGGACCAGCGCGTCAAGGAGCATTACCGGACGATCATGCGCGAGCGGCTCAAGGCCCTGTTCGCGCCCACCCAGGTGCGCCGCGAGGCAGGAGAGCGCGGTCGCTCGCCTGAGCGGGGAGGCTGGCCCCGCTTCCAGCCCCGGAACAACCGCCCCGAGCGGCCGGGGGCCCGACCGGCGTGGACGCCACCGGTTTCGGACGCTCTGCGGCGTTCGGCTGCAGGGCGGGGCCTGTCCGCAGCGTCAGGGTCCACCGGGATGGCCGAGGAGGTGCTGCTGCTGGCCGTTTTGCGCCATCCGTTCCTGCTCGAGCAGCATGCGGAATCCCTCGCGATGCTTACCATTTCCGAGCCAAATCTTGACAAGATGCGGCATGAAATTCTACATGCGTCGTCTTTGGATCAATCCCTTGACAGTCAAAGCCTTGGCAACCACCTCAAGCTGCGTGGCCTTGGGGATGTTTGCGAGCGGTTGGAGCGGCGGCCGATGCTCAGATCTATGGCGGTGACCCGGGCGGACACCCTGCGACCGGTGGTGCTTCGCGAGTTCGAGCATGCCCTGTCCCGGCACCGAAAGTTGACCGAGCTTGCCAGCGAGCATGCCATGGCTGCCGAAACCTTCCGGCGCGAGGCAACCGAAGAGAACCTGGCGCGGCTGCGTGCCATCGATGAAGAACTGAGGTCCCAGCAAGGTGCAGAGGCAGGACCACCCGACAATTTTTGACGCTCAAGGGCCTTGAAAACCCATCCGGCAACAACATCGCAGAACAGACGACGCAGTGACGAAAAAGCAGAACAACGACCGCAAGGCACCTTCTCCGAAAGCCAAGGTGCCACCTAAGTCCGAGAACAAAGCCGGTGCCAAGCCTGCAGCCAAGGAAGCTGCCAAGCCAAAGCCGACGGATCTGAAGTCGATCCTGAAGGCCATGGTGAGGCCGCTGCCGCCGCCAAAGCCGAAGCCGCCGAAGACCGTGCCGCAGAGCAGTGACGCCAAATCGACGACAGAAGCGAAAGAGACTGCGAGAGACATGTCAAAACCAGCCACTCCTGCGGCGCAGAAGACGCAGTCGAAGACAGTTCCTGCCGCAGCCGGCAAGCAACCGGTAGCCAAGGGCGGCAAGGCTGGCGAGGGTGCGCCGGAGGAACGACCAGAGTCGCTTCTTGACCTGTCGGATGCCGCGGTCAAGAAGATGATTGCGCGCGCCAAGCAGCGCGGCTTCGTTACGCTGGACGAGTTGAACAAGGTGCTGCCGTCCGAACGCGTTTCGTCGGAACAGATTGAAGACACGATGGCGATGCTCAATGACATGGGCATCAATGTCACTGAGGCCGAGGAGAAGGACGAAGAGGGCGAGAACGGTGGCGCGGTCGCGCTGGCGCGCGAGGAAGCTGCCGTTACAAAGGTCGAGACCGAGGAGACCGAGCGGACCGACGATCCGGTGCGCATGTATCTGCGCGAGATGGGCACCGTTGAGCTGCTGTCCCGCGAGGGCGAAATCGCCATCGCCAAACGCATCGAGGCTGGTCGCGAAACGATGATCGGCGCGCTGTGCGAGAGCCCGCTTACATTCGAAGCGATCATGGTGTGGCGTGATGAGCTGAACGAAGGAAAAATCCTTCTTCGGGACATCATTGACCTCGAGGCCACCTATGGTGGCGGGCCGGAAGGCAAGGCGATGGCTGCTGAAGGCGGGATGGTGCTGCCGCCGGAATTCGGTGCGCCGGGTGCGCCTGGTCAGGGGCCGCAGCCGGGCAAACCCTTTGTGCCGCCCAAGCCGCCGCAGCTTCGCGTGGTTCCGCAGGCGCAGCCGAAGCCGCAGCAGCCCAAGGCTGATCCCGACGACGTGACGAATGTCGAGGCGCCGACGCGTTCCGAGGACGAGGCTCCGGAGGAAGATGAAGGCAGCCTCTCGCTGGCCGCGATGGAGGCGTTCCTCAAGCCCAAGATCCTCGAGACGTTCGAAGAAATTGCCAATCTCTACAAGAAGCTTGGCAAGCTGCAGGACGCAGAGGTTGAGGCGCACCTATCGAGCGAAGAGCTTTCGACGAGCCAGGACCGCCGCTTCAAGAAGCTGAAGAACGAGACCGTTGACCTGGTCAAGAGCCTCCGGCTGAACAACGCCCGCATCGAGGCGCTGGTCGAGCAGATGTACTCGATCAACAAGCGCCTCGTCATGCTGGAGTCACGGCTGATGCGCCTTGCCGAGGCACATGGCGTCGGCCGTGAGGACTTCCTGAAGGAATACGAGAACGAAGAGCTTGATCCCAACTGGATCAAGCGCGTGGCACGCCTGACGCGTCGCGGCTGGAAGGAATTCGCTGCCGAAGAGAAGGACCGCGCGCGCGACATCCGCATGGAGATCCAGACGCTGGCGCAGGAGATGCGCCAGCCGATTACCGAGTTCAAGCGCATCGTTCGTACCGCCCAGAAGGGCGAGCGTGAGGCCCGGCAGGCCAAGAAGGAAATGGTCGAGGCGAACCTGCGCCTCGTGATCTCGATCGCCAAGAAATACACGAACCGCGGCCTTCAGTTCCTGGATCTTATCCAGGAGGGCAATATCGGCCTGATGAAGGCGGTCGACAAGTTCGAGTACCGGCGCGGCTACAAGTTCTCGACCTATGCGACCTGGTGGATCCGGCAGGCGATCACGCGCTCGATCGCCGACCAGGCGCGCACGATCCGCATTCCCGTGCACATGATCGAGACGATCAACAAGCTGGTACGCACGTCGCGCCAGATGCTGCACGAGATCGGTCGTGAACCGACGCCGGAAGAGCTTGCCGAAAAGCTTGCGATGCCGCTGGAAAAAGTGCGCAAGGTTCTCAAGATCGCCAAGGAGCCGATCTCGCTCGAGACACCGATCGGTGACGAGGAAGATTCGCATCTCGGTGATTTCATCCCGGACACGAACGCGGTCCTGCCCATCGATGCGGCGATCCAGTCGAACCTGCGCGAGACGACCACGCGCGTGCTTGCCTCGCTCACGCCGCGTGAAGAGCGCGTGCTGCGCATGCGCTTTGGCATCGGCATGAACACCGACCACACGCTTGAAGAGGTGGGCCAGCAGTTCTCGGTCACGCGCGAGCGCATTCGCCAGATCGAGGCCAAGGCCCTTCGCAAGCTGAAGCATCCGAGCCGGTCGCGGAAGCTGCGCAGCTTCCTCGACAACTGACCCTGGGGATTTTGTC
>JBILGJ010000120.1:0-7525 GCA_044351125.1 Micropepsaceae bacterium | reverse complement strand
CTGGTGGATGGCCAACACGATCGTGAACCGTCGGCTTGAGCGCCTCGCGCGTGCCGCAAACCCGCCCTTCATCGGCGCCTCAGTCGGGTTCAACCACGAGCGCGGCGTCGTCAATTCGTTTTCGCTGTCGGTTTCCTCGAAGCCCGGATCATGGCGCACCGCGTTGGCCGCTGCTGAACAGGAACTCCGCCGCGCCCTGCAATACGGGTTCAGCGCCGGCGAGATCGAGCGCGAAATCAAGGAGTGGCGCGCCGGTCTCGAGGATTCGAATGGTTCCGCCGCCACGCGCCAGTCGGCGCAGCTTGCACGAAGCATCCTCTCGAGCTTCGACGAGCACAACGTCGCCACCCATCCGTCGGCCGAGCTGGACCTCTTCAACCGTTATGCGCCGACCCTCACGCCGCAGGCGGTTCTCGAGGGCTTCCGGGAAATCGCTGGCGGCACCGGGCCGGTTGTCGTGCTCTCGACCTCGCAGGACGTTCCCGGCGGCGGGCCCACTGTCGCTGAGGCCTACGAGCAGAGCACCCGTACAAAGGTCGAGCCGCCCGTGGACCGGGCGACGCTGGCCTTCCCTTATGACAATTTCGGACCAGCCGGCACCGTCGCCGAGCGCAAGGTGATCGAAGACCTGGGCGTCACGCTCATCCGCTTCGCCAACGGCGTGAGGCTCAATTTCAAGCAGACCAGCTTTGATATCGATACCGCCTCGGTCAGCGTTCGCTTCAGCGGCGGTTTCCTCTCGCTGCCGCGCGACCGTGCCGGACTCTACTGGCTCTTGCCCTTCGCCTTCAATGAAGGCGGCCTGAAAAAGCTGACTGCCGACCAGCTTGAAGAAGCACTCGCCGGGCGCATCGTGTCCATGTCGGCCTCGCTGGGCGAGGATGCCTTCGGCTTCGGTGGCGGCACCAACCGGCGCGATCTGGGACTTCAGCTGCAGCTGATGGCCGCCTACGCAACAGATCCCGCCTACAGGTCCGAAGGCCTCGAGCGGCAGCTGGCCTCTGCGGTTGATGACCTGAAGCAGTTCTCGTCGAGCCCTGGCCGTGTCCTGTCGCGCGAACTCTCGGGTCTGCTGCGCTCGGGCGACGCGCGCTGGAAGTTCCCGACGCTGCAGAACCTTCAGTCTGTGACAATGAAGGACATCGAGGGCATCGTTGCTCCCATGCTGGCGCAGGCACCGATTGAAATCGCCATCGTCGGCGACGTGACCGAGGCCGAAGCCATCAGGGCGGTGGCAGAGACCTTTGGCGCCTTCAAGCCGCGTCCGACCGAATTTGTCCCGCCGGCAGGATCCCGGGACGTGCGCTTCCCGCGCGATGGCGGCAAGTTCCGCTTCACGCACGAGGGTTCCCCGGACCAGGCATTGGCCTATGTCGCCTGGCGCGGTCCGGACTTCTACGCCAACACGCGCCAGGCCCGCACGCTCTCGCTGCTGCGCGAGATCATCAAGGTGCGCCTGACCGACGAATTCCGCGAGGCCCAGGGCGCATCCTATTCGCCATCGGCCGGTTCGTCGTTTTCTGATGTCTTCCCGGGCTTCGGCTTCCTGTCGGCGTCCTCCGAGACCAAGCCGGAACTGGTCGAAGACTTCTTCAGGACGGTTGACGCAGTCGTCGCCGAAATCGTCTCGGGCAAGCTCTCGGACGACGTGATCGACCGTGCCCGCGCCCCCTTGGTCAAAGCCCTGGAGAAGAGCCGCCTGGGCAACGGCTTCTGGGCCGGGGTGACCACCGACCTGCAGTCCGAACCCCGCGGGATCGAGGCCATTCGCACCCAGATCTCGGACGTGAGCGCCGCAAGCCGGGAGGAACTGGTTGCAGCCGCCCGGACGTGGCTGCGTAAGGAGGGCCGGGTCGAAATCAGGATCCTCCCACAGGCCGGAACCAAGGGGTTGCAACCAAAATAGCCAGCCCTTACGAGCGTACAACCCGGAGGCGAAAGGTCGCCATCGGCCTGAAAACCTGAGCTTTACGATTGGCAGCAGTCGGGCAATAGTCCGCCCGGAATAGAGTCACGGAACACATGCTGAAATTCCTGAACTGGCTAGTGACCTGGTGGAACGGGCATACCATCGGCACATGGATCTTCACCAAGCGCCACGGGCGTCTTGTTGGCGAGGACGTGCTGGGTAACGCCTATTACCAGACCGCAGACGGCAAGCGCCGCTGGGTGCTCTACAAGAACATCGCCGAGGCGTCGCTGGTGCCGGCCGAGTGGCACGGCTGGCTGCATCACACCTTCGACAAGCCGCCAACGGTTGAGCCGCCGAAGGTGAAGTCCTGGGAGCTTGAGCACCAGCCTAACCTGACCGGTTCGCCGCTCGCCCACAAGCCGGCAGGCAGCATCATGGCCGGTGGCCAGCGTCCGCATGCAACAGGCGACTACGAAGCCTGGCAGCCAAAGTAGGGGAGCAAGGTCCATATGCAGAACGGGTTTGTCGAAACGCTCATTGGCGCCGCAGTGGTTGTCGTGGCGGGTCTGTTTTTCTATTACGGCTGGAGCTCCACGGAGTCCGGCTCCGTGCAAGGCTACGAACTGGTCGCGAAGTTCGAACGCATTGACGGGATCAACGTCGGAACGGACGTGCGCCTGTCAGGCATCAAGATCGGCACTGTCAGCGGGCAGCAACTGGACGCCAAGTCCTATCGGGCCGTCGTCAAGATGAACATCAAGAACGGCATCCCGATCCCTGACGATTCCTCCGTGAAGGTGGCCAGCGAAGGCCTGCTCGGCGGCTCGTACCTCGCGGTCATGCCAGGCGCCAGCGAAACCAACATGGCAGCCGGCGGCGAGTTCGAGATCACCCAGGGCTCGGTCGACCTGATCACGCTGTTCGTGAAGTCGATGTCCGGCGGGGAATCGAAGTCTTCCGATCCGGCGCCATCGGGCGGTTCGGCCGAGAACCCGTCACCCGCCATGCCGTGAAGGTTGGCCCGACCTGTAACTGGAAATCGTGATGCGCAAGAGCACGTCGATCCTCGCCGCAGCCGCCCTCGTAGCCGGAACCGTCCTGACCGGGACATTGTCGGTGTCGCCGTCGGTCGCCCAGTCGGAACAGCCACCCGTCGAAATCCCGCTGCCCGAGCCGGTTGATCCGGTCGAAATGCCCGACCCCGAAGCGCCGGTCGAACCGGCCCTTCCGCCACAGCTCCCCGTCACGCCGCCGCCGGCAGATCCCGTGATGCCTCCGCCGGAGGTGATTGACCCGGCCCCGACGACCAGCGCGGCGCCCCAGGCTCTTGGCGTCGTTCTGGGGGGCATCGACAAGGTGGCCGCCCGCACGGCCAAATTCGAGATCAACCTGCGCCAGCAGGTGGTCTACAACACGCTGATCATCAAGGCCTTTGCCTGCAAGACAAGGCCCCCGGAAGAGCCGCCCGAGTCCGCAGCCTTCCTCGAGATCCTCGAGCGCAAGCCCGACGGCACGATGCAGAAGCTCTTTTCGGGCTGGATGTTCGCCTCAAGCCCCGCGCTGAACGCGCTGGAGCATCCGGTCTATGACGTCTGGGTTGTGAGCTGCAAGACGGCCCCCGCAGCCAACACGCCGCCCGTTCCCCCCAACACATAGAAGTCTCCACGCGCCGCCACGGCCGGCGCCAGGAGCTTGCGGTAGGCCGCCCGGCTGACCTCGATGGCGCCGAACTGCGACAGGTGCGCGGTAATGAACTGCGTGTCCAGCAGGCGATAACCGCCAGCGCGAAGCCGCATCACCAGGTGCACCAGCGCGATCTTGCTGGCGTCGGTGGCGCGGCTGAACATGCTCTCGCCGAAAAACGCGCCGCCTATCGAGATCCCGTAAAGTCCCCCCACGAGGACATCTCCATCCCACACCTCGACGCTGTGTCCGTGTCCCTCCCTGAACAGGGCCACATAGCTCGCCTCGATCGAGCGGTTGATCCAGGTATTCGGCCGGTCGCTGGCCTGCGCGGAGCAAAAGTCGATAACCTGCTCGAAGGCACGATCCACCGTCACCGTGAAGGTCGAGGCGCGCATGGTCCGCGCAAGCCTTCGCGGCACATGGAAACTGTCGAGCGGGATGATGCCGCGACGCTTCGGTTCGACCCAGAAGATCTCCTCGTCGTCACGGTGGTCCGCCATCGGGAATATGCCCTGACGGTAGGCCGCAAGAAGGATTTCGGCAGGCAGGATGTGTACCGGCCTATCGTCGCTCAAGGGTTTCAGCCCGCGTCCTGCTGGCGCTTGAGGTATTTTTCAAGCCAGTGGATCGAGTAGTCGCCGTCGATGATGTCCTTCTCGTTCACAAGGGCCTGGAACAGCGGGATGGTCGTCTCAATGCCATCGATCACGAATTCCGACAGGCTTCGGCGCAGCCGCATGAGGCACTCGGTCCGGTTCTTGCCGTGAACGATGAGCTTGCCGATCAGGCTGTCATAGTTCGGCGGGATCCGGTACCCGGAATAGGCCGCCGAATCCACGCGCACGCCAAGTCCGCCGGGCACATGGAAGTCCTTGATGAGACCGGGCGACGGCCGGAACGTCTTCGGGTTTTCCGCATTGATGCGGCATTCGATGGCATGTCCGGAGTAGGTAACGTCCGACTGGTCGAAGCCGATTGTGCCCCCATGGGCCACGCGCAACTGCTCGCGGACGAGATCGAGCCCCGTGATCATCTCGGTGACAGGATGCTCGACCTGCAGGCGGGTGTTCATCTCGATGAAATAGAACTCGCCATTCTCATAGAGAAATTCGACGGTGCCCACGCCAAGGTAGCCAAGCTCGCCCAGCGCATCCGTCACGATCTTGCCTATTTTCTCGCGCGCCTCGGGGTTGAGAGCCGGGGAGCCGGCTTCTTCCCAGACCTTCTGGTGGCGGCGCTGCAGCGAACAGTCGCGCTCACCGAGGTGGACGACCTTTCCATTGCTGTCGGCAAGCACCTGGATCTCGATGTGCCGGGGCAGCTGGAGATAGCGCTCGAGATACACGGCATCATCGCCAAAGGCGGCCTTCGCCTCGGACCGGGCGGTCGCCAGCGCAATGGCAAGCTCGCTCTCGTCACGCGCAACCTTCATGCCGCGCCCGCCACCACCGGCCGCAGCCTTGACGATCAGCGGATAACCGATCTCCGCGGCAACCTTGAGCGCTTCCTCATCGGTGGCAATGCCGCCATCCGACCCAGGCACAACCGGTATGCCAAGCCGCTTGACGGCCTTCTTCGCTTCGATCTTGTCGCCCATCAGGCGGATATGGGCAGGCTTCGGACCAATGAAGGTGATCCCGTGTTCCTCGATGATTTCGGCGAACTTGGCGTTCTCCGAAAGGAACCCGTAGCCGGGATGCACGGCCTGCGCGCCCGTGATCTCGCAGGCAGTCACGATGGCCGGAATGTTCAGGTAGCTGTCGCGCGCCAAAGGCGGCCCGACGCAGACGCTCTCATCGGCCATCCGGACATGCATCGCGTTGGCGTCGGCCGTGGAATGGATGGCGACAGTCTTGATCCCCATCTCATGGCACGCGCGGTTGATGCGCAATGCAATCTCGCCACGATTGGCAATCAGTACCTTGTCGAACATGCGCGTGGTTACCTGGCTGGCCTATTCGATGATCATCATGGGCTCGCCGTACTCGATCGGCTGGCCGTCATTCACGATGACCTTCACCACACGGCCCGCGCGCGGCGCCGGGATCTGGTTCATCGTCTTCATCGCCTCGATGATGAGAAGCGTCTGGCCTTCCTTCACCGTGTCACCCACCTTGACGAAGGCCGCTGCACCCGGCGACGGCGCGAGGTACGCGGTGCCAACCATGGGCGACGTCACGACACCGGCCTGTCCGCCGGCTTCGGCTGCTTTGGCGGGGCCTGCAGCTGGCGCTGAAGCCTGGGCAACGGGCGATGCGGTGAAGTGCACCGGTGCGGGCGCTGCGACAGCCGACACGCTGATGGTGCGTGCGACCCTGACCCTGAGGCCCGCCTTTTCGATTTCGATCTCCGTCAGTCCGGTTTCTTCGAGGATGCCGGCGAGGTCACGGATGAGTCGGGCCTCAAGGGGATCGTTGGAAGCTTTTGTGTCTTTGCTCATGGATTGACCTTTGCAGCCGGATACCGGTCAGGCGGTTTTCAGAAGCCGTGCGAGCCCGCCGAGGGCAAGGACGTAGCCCTGGGCACCAAGACCGCAGATGACGCCGGTGACGGCAGGAGAGACGTAGGACGTGTGGCGAAAGGGTTCCCGTTTGTAGGGGTTGGAGATATGGACCTCGACCGCCGGTTGGTTGAAGGACTTGAGCGCGTCGTGAAGCGCCACGGAGGTGTGCGTATAGGCCCCGGCATTCAGAATCAATCCCGAAGCTGAATGGCGCGCCTCCTGCACCCAGTCGACCAGTTCTCCCTCGTGGTTGGTCTGGCGAAACACGATGGTTAAACCGAGTTCGAACGCCTGGGTCCTGCAACTTTCTTCAATATCCCCTAGCGTTGTGTTCCCATAAATTTCGGGCTCACGCGTTCCCAGAAGATTGAGGTTCGGACCATTCAGGACATAAATGGGCTTGGTCATTGCGTAAAGGACCACAGATAGTGTTAACAGCGCGGGGCAGAATTATACCCGTAGTCACGAGGCAGCGAAAGAACGGTCCGGTACCGTGGTTTCCAGTCATTGCCTGCGTGGCGACCGAGCGCCATGGTTTTTGAGGTCCATCCTTGAGCATGAAGATCAGGATCAACGGCAAGGAACACGATCTGTCAGCGCCCCTGACCGTTTCGCAGTTGCTTGACCAGCTGGGCTTCGACCGCAGGAAGGTTGCGGTAGAGCGCAACCTTGAGATCGTTCCGCGCTCTGTCCATGACAGGACCGCGCTCGTTGATGGCGACCGGCTCGAGATCGTAGGTTTCGTAGGGGGCGGCTGACGCCCGGGAGCAAGACGCAAGATGGGATCAGACCACGACACCTGGGCGGTTGCCGGACGCACGTTCCGCTCGCGCCTGATCATAGGTACGGGCAAGTATCGGGACTATGAGCAGAACGCGCAGGCCCTTGTTGCCTCCGGCGCCGAGATCGTGACGGTAGCGCTGCGCAGGGTGAACGTGAGCGACCCGGGCGCGCCTCGCCTCGTCGATTTCATCGACCCGGCGAAATACACCTATCTGCCCAATACGGCGGGCTGCTACACCGCCGAAGATGCGATCCGCACCCTGCGCCTCGCGCGCGAGGCCGGCGGCTGGAACCTCGTGAAGCTCGAGGTTCTTGGCGACCGCAAGACCCTGTATCCCGACATGATCGAGACCCTGCGCGCCACCGATGTGCTGATCAAGGATGGCTTCGACGTGATGGTCTATTGCTCGGACGATCCGCTGATGTGCAAGCGCCTCGAGGAAGCGGGTGCCGCTGCGATCATGCCGCTGGCAGCGCCGATCGGGTCGGGCCTGGGCATTCAGAATCCGGTCAACATCCGCCTCATCATCGAAGCCGCCAAGGTACCTGTGCTCGTGGATGCAGGCGTTGGAACCGCTTCGGATGCCGCAATCGCGATGGAGCTTGGGTGCGACGGCGTCCTGATGAACACCGCCATCGCC
>JBILGJ010000289.1:0-4068 GCA_044351125.1 Micropepsaceae bacterium | reverse complement strand
GCCGTCGGCCCCCAGGCGCGCGTGATCGAGGCGATGCGCTACGCCACCCTCGGCGGCGGCAAGCGCATCCGGGCGTTTCTGGTCCTCCAGTCGGGCCGCCAGTTCGGCGTCGACCGCAGGGCCCTCTCGCGCGTGGCCGCGGCGGTGGAATGCGTGCATGCCTATTCGCTTGTCCACGATGACCTGCCGGCGATGGACAATGACGACATGCGTCGCGGCAAGCCCACCGTCCATCGCAAGTTCGACGAGGCAACCGCCATCCTGGCCGGAGACGCGCTTCTGACCCATGCCTTCACGCTGCTCGCCGGACACGAGACGCATCCCGACCCTCATGTCCGTGCCGACCTCGTCCTGCGACTGTCGCAGGCCGCAGGCTTTGCCGGCATGGTGGGCGGGCAGATGATCGACATCGGCGGCAAGGCGATCCTCGACGACATCGGGCAGATCACCCGCATGCAGCGCCTGAAGACCGGCGCCCTGATCTCGTTTGCCTGCGAGGCCGGTGCCATCATGGGGCGCGCCCCGCTCCAGCTGCGCCACGCGCTGACCAACTTCGCCCACGACCTGGGCCTCGCCTACCAGATCGTTGACGACCTGCTCGACCACGAGGGCGATGCCGCCGTGCTCGGTAAGGCCGTCGGGAAGGACGAGAAAGCCGGAAAAGCGACGTTTGTCACAGTTCTGGGTGCCGAGCGGGCAAGGGCCCAGGCCGAGATCCTGGCCAGCCAGGGGGCAGCGCATCTCGACGTATTCGACGAAAAGGCCGACCTTCTGCGTGGTCTTGTCGACTTTGTCGTTAATCGCCGCGCGTAAATGCCGCAAGGGTAGGCTTCGACCCGCCGCTGCTCTATAAAACGCGGGTTCGAATTCTCATATCCTCTGGGTCCCATGGCGCCGAACACCCCGCTTCTCGACAAGGTCAAGACACCCGCTGATACGCGCGACCTCTCGCGCGACGAGCTGCGGCAACTGGCTGACGAGCTGCGGCTCGAGACGATCGACGCCGTCTCCGTAACCGGGGGACACCTTGGCGCCGGCCTCGGCGTTGTCGAGCTGACCGTGGCCCTGCACCACGTCTTCCACACGCCGCATGACCGCCTGATCTGGGATGTCGGCCACCAGGCCTATCCCCACAAGATCCTGACCGGACGCCGCGACCGCATTCGTACCCTGCGCCAGGGAGGAGGGCTCTCGGGCTTCACCAAGCGCAGCGAGAGCGAGTACGACCCCTTCGGCGCAGCGCACTCCTCGACCTCCATCTCCGCCGGCCTCGGCATGGCCGTGGCACGCGATCTCAAGGGCGAAAAGCGCAACATCGTCTGCGTGATTGGCGATGGCGCCATGTCGGCCGGCATGGCCTACGAGGCCATGAACAACGCAGGCGCCTCGCGCACGCGCCTCATCATCGTGCTGAACGACAACGACATGTCGATCGCCCCGCCCGTTGGCGGCATGAGCGCCTATCTCTCGCGCGTCGTCTCGTCTTCGACCTACCAGACCCTGCGCAACTTCGCCAAGCAGCTGGCGCAGAAGATGCCTCACTTCGTCGAGGACACCGCCCGCAAGGCCGAACGCTACACGCACGGCATGGCCATGGGCGGTACCATGTTTGAAGAACTTGGCCTCTATTACGTGGGCCCGATCGATGGCCACAACATGGACCATCTGCTGCCGGTGCTGCAGAACGTCCGCGATGCCGACATCGACCGCCCCATCCTCGTCCACGTCGTCACCAAGAAGGGCAAGGGCTATGCGCCGGCCGAGAACTCGGCCGACAAGTACCACGGTGTCGTCAAGTTCGATGTCATCACCGGCGCCCAGAAGAAGAGCGCCTCGAACGCCCCGTCCTATACCAAGGTCTTCGCCGAGAGCCTGATCGCCGAGGCTGAAGCCGACGAGCGCGTCGTGGCCATCACGGCCGCCATGCCCTCGGGCACGGGCCTCGACCTGTTCGAGAAGCGCTTCCCGAAACGCTGTTTCGATGTCGGCATTGCCGAACAGCACGCTGTCACCTTCGCCGCCGGTCTTGCAACCGAGGGCATGAAGCCCTTTGCGGTGATCTATTCGACCTTCCTGCAGCGCGGCTACGACCAGGTCGTGCACGACGTGGCGATCCAGGGGCTGCCCGTGCGCTTCGCGATGGACCGCGCAGGCCTCGTCGGCGCCGACGGCGCAACCCACGCCGGCTCATTCGATACGACCTACCTTGCCAGCCTTCCGGGCTTCGTGGTGATGGCGCCGTCCGACGAACTCGAGCTGCGCAACATGGTTGCGACCCAGGTCTTGATCGACGACCGCCCGTCCTCGGTGCGCTATCCGCGCGGCGAAGGCGTCGGCATCGAGCTGCCCGCGCGGGGCACGCCGCTCGAGATCGGCAAGGGCCGCATCGTGCGCGAAGGATCCAAGATCGCGATCCTCAGCTTCGGCACCCGCCTCGCCGAGGCGCTGAAGGCCGCCGACGACCTGGCAGCGCGCGGCCTGCCCACGACAGTCGCCGACGCCCGCTTCTGCAAGCCGCTCGACGAAGACCTTGTGCGCCGCCTCGCCGCCAACCACGAGGTCCTCATTACCATCGAGGACGGCGCCATTGGTGGCTTCGCCGCCCACGTGATGCAGTTCATGGCCAACGCCGGCCTGTTTGACAGGGGATGCCGATTCCGCGCCATGACCCTGCCGGACATCTTCATCGACCACGACACGCAACCCCGTCAGTACGACATTGCCGGCCTCAATGCCCAGCAGATCGTCGCCACGGCACTCACCGCGCTTGGCCGCGATGTCGTTCTGGGAGCGCGAGCTTCCAGCCCGCTGTTTTAGAGCGGACAGGATGTCCGCGCTCCCAGGCAAGACTGTTCAGATCCTCCGCGTCGGCCACAAGGGCGATGGCGAGACGGCCGACGGCATGTTCGTGCCCTATACGCTGGCGGGTGAAGAGGTTGCGATCAGCACCGGCGAGGATGGCAGCTATGCCATCGAGGTGGTCAACCCAAGCCCCGACCGTGTGAAGCCCGCCTGCCGCCACTTTGGCACCTGCGGCGCCTGCCAGCTGCAGCACATGGCGCCCAAGGCCTATCTCGACTGGAAGCGCGAGCAGGTCATCATTGCCCTCGCACAGCGTGGCCTCGAGGGAATCGAGGTCGAGCCCACGATCGCCATCGCGCCCGGCACGCGCCGCCGTGCGACCTTCTCGGCCCGTCGCATTCCCGACCGCGTGGTGATCGGCTTCCAGGAGCGCGGCGGACACTTCATCAACGACATGCGGGAATGCCCCGTCCTGCACCCGCAACTGATGGCGCTGGTGCCCAAGCTGCAGGTCGCGCTTGAGCCCGAACTCCCCGAGCGCGGCCAGGCCGAGTTGGCCCTGACACTCACCGACAGCGGCATCGACGCAGCCTTTGGCATCCCGGGCGCCAGGCTCGACCGCGAGCAGCGCGCGCGCCTCGCCATTCTCGCCGACCGTCTCAGGTTCGCCCGCCTGACTGTCAACGAGGATCTGGTTCACCAGTCCGCGCCACCCATGATGGCGTGGGGCAGGGGACAGGTTGCGCTCCCGCCCGCAAGCTTCCTGCAGGCAACGCGTGAAGCCGAGGCTGTCATGCAGGGCCACGTGACTGCCGATGTCGGAAAGGCGCGCAAGGTCGCCGACCTCTTCAGCGGTTGCGGCGCCTTCACCTTGCCGCTGGCCGAGGCGCACGCGGTTGCAGCCTTCGACAGCGAAGAGGGTGCCATCGCAGCCCTCACCCAGGCCCTGCGCGGCTTGCAGGGCATCAAGCCTGCCACCGCCGAGCGGCGCGACCTGTTCCGAAGGCCCCTCTTGAAGCACGAACTTGACGCCTTCGACGCCGTCGTCATCGACCCCCCGCGCGCCGGTGCGCGCGCCCAGGCCGAACAGCTGGCAAAGTCGAAGGTCGCCCGCATCGCGGCCGTCTCCTGCAACCCCGCGACTTTCGCCCGCGACGCGCGTATACTCATCGACGGTGGCTATCGGCTCCGTGTGGTGCGGCCCATCGACCAGTTCCTCTGGTCGGCCCATGTCGAGCTGACGGCGCTGTTCGAGCGCGACTGACA
>JBILGJ010000341.1:0-3462 GCA_044351125.1 Micropepsaceae bacterium | reverse complement strand
CTTCAGCCAGGCCGCGCGCGTCGCGTGGTTCGGCAGCCACCACGTGATCGCCAACCGGCTTGGTCGTGGCACGGCCTTCGCCGAGGGTGGAGTGAAGGTCGAGAGCGATTACCCCGACCGCCGCCTGTTCTTCGCCGAGATGCAGAAGCTGTTCGAGCGCGACTGGAAGAACATCGAGGACGGCCTCTACGCAGCACCTGCCGCGATCGACCGCAACGCCTTCACGGCCTTCCATGACTCGTTCGACTTCCTGCGCGACGTGCCCGAAGTGGCCCGGCGCCGGCGCGACCAGGTTCACGACGAGGTCAAGGCGGAAGAGCCCCGCCAGGGCTTCCCCGATTACTACATGCAGAACTTCCACTTCCAGACCGGCGGCTGGCTCTCGGATGAATCGGCCCGCCGCTATGACTTCCAGGTCGAGACCCTGTTTGCCGGCACAGCCGACGCGATGCGCCGCCAGGCCCTTGTGCCCATCTCGGCCTTCATGAAGCGCAAGGACCAGCGCAAGCTCTGTCTCCTCGACGTGGCAACAGGTACCGGCCGCTTCCTGGCCGGCGTCAAGGACAACTGGCCCCGCCTCGCCGTGACGGCCCTCGACATGTCCCCGGAATATATCGCCAGGGCCCGCAAGGAGCTGAAGGCCTGGCGTGACGTGCGCTTCCTCGAGGCCAACGCCGAGGCGATACCGCTCCTGAAGGAAAGCCAGGACATTGTCACCTGCATCTATTTGTTCCACGAGCTTCCGCCCGAGATACGCCAGCGCGTCGCCCGCGAGATCGCCCGCGTGCTCAAGCCAGGAGGCCTCTTCGTGCTGGTGGACTCGATCCAGCCCGGCGACACGCCCGGCTTCGAGGCCCTGACCGAATTTTTCCCCCAGGCCTTCCACGAGCCCTACTACGAGAGCTACCTGAGCTGGGACATCCCCCACGCCTTCGCGATGGCCGGCCTGAAGCCGCAATCCTCGACGCCGGCCTTCCTGTCCAAGGTGGCGGTGTTCAGGAAGTAAGGCTGCGAAAGATGTCCCGCGGCTTCTAGACGGATCTCACACCAAGACCGGGTATGTCGGAGAAGTCAGCCCCATTGCGCGTCAGCAGCGTGGCTTGGTGCAGCAGCGCCTGTGCGGCAATCATCCGGTCCAGGATCTTGCGGCGCGAGTAGCCCGCATGGGCAACGATCCGGCGATAGGCCTCGGCTGCGTTGCTGTCGAAGGGCAGTGTCGGAATGGCTGCAAGAAGGACATCAAGCCGGGCTCTGCGGATGGCGGCATGCGCAGGCTCACGATAGACGCCGCCCTCCAGCTCAACGCGCGTGATGATCGACATCAGGACAACGTCATCGAGTGACGCGATGGCGCTTGTCACTTGCGCATCCCCGTCGCGCAGGTGGATCGCCACGTCCGTATCGATCAGAAAGGCCATACCTAGAGTCCGTGACGCTCGGGAAGTTCCTCGACATCCCGCTCCTCGATGGATGGTGGGCGGGGTAGGGCGTTCAGCCGCGCGACCATGTCCTTGACCGTGGAGGTTGCCGGGTAAAGTGT
Source organism: Micropepsaceae bacterium (assembly GCA_044351125.1). Taxonomy (GTDB): domain Bacteria; phylum Pseudomonadota; class Alphaproteobacteria; order Micropepsales; family Micropepsaceae; genus SZUA-430. The sequence goes on along the minus strand of JBILGJ010000341.1, from coordinate 1,922 downwards.
CACCACATCACCAGACCGGACGAGCACCAACTCCACGTCCTCGCCGAAGGCGATTTCCTTCGGCAGGCGCACAGCCTCGCTGTTGCCCGTGCGGAATGTCTTGCTGCGATAGATGCCCATGCTTGAACCCTCAAGTATATACATGTATATACATCGCAGGCGGGCTTGTCAATGGCGGTTTAAAGCCATTTTCACCCGCACTGCCCCCGATGCCTGAGCAAATGGTCGGCCAGCACGCAGGCCATCATGGCCTCGCCGACCGGCACGGCGCGGATGCCGACACAGGGGTCGTGGCGGCCCTTGGTCTGGATGTCGGTCTCGGCCCCGTCGCGCGTGATCGTCTGGCGCGGCGACAGGATGGACGAGGTCGGCTTCACCGCAAAGCGCACGACGATGTCCTGGCCCGTCGATATGCCGCCCAGGATGCCGCCGGCATGGTTTGACAGGAACTGCGGCCGGCCCTCGGCCACGCGCATCTCGTCGGCATTGGCCTCGCCCGAAAGCGCCGCCGCTGCAAAGCCTTCGCCGATCTCAACGCCCTTGACCGCATTGATCGACATCATCGCGCCAGCCAGGTCCGCATCAAGCTTGCCATAGAGCGGCGCACCAAGGCCAGCAGGGACACCTTGCGCCACGACCTCGATCACCGCTCCGCACGACGAGCCCGCCTTGCGCACGCCGTCGAGATAGCTCTCCCACGCGGTTGCCGCCGCCGCATCCGGACACCAGAACGGGTTCTGCTCGACGCTCTCCCAGTTCCACTTCGTCCTGTCGATCCCGTGTGGTCCCATCTGGACCAGCGCGCCGCGGATGCGCACGCCCCCGGGCACCACATGGTCAAGCACCTTGCGCGCGATCGCGCCCGCTGCCACGCGGGCCGCCGTCTCGCGCGCCGACTGCCGTCCGCCGCCGCGATAGTCGCGCACGCCGTATTTCATGAAATAGCTGAAGTCGGCATGCCCCGGGCGGAACGTGTCGCGGATCTCGGCATAGTCCTTCGAGCGCGCGTCCACATTGTCGATGTGCAGCGCGATCGGCGTGCCGGTGGTCACCTGGCCGGCCGTGCGTTCGTCGGCGAACACGCCCGACAGGATCCGCACCTGGTCGCTCTCCTGGCGCTGCGTGACAAATTTCGAGGTGCCCGGACGGCGCCGGTCAAGCCAGGGCTGGATGTCAGCCTCGGTCAGGCCGATACCCGGCGGCGTACCGTCGACGATGCACCCAAGGGCCGGTCCGTGGCTTTCGCCCCATGTCGTCACCCGGAAGAGATGGCCGAAGCTGTTGTGCGACATGGCGTAGGCCTCCTGCGCCGGGGCTGTTCACCAGAAGCCCGCGGCGCGCGTCATTCGTGCGGTGCAAGCGTCGTCAGCAATTGAGCCGTTTCCTGAACCTTGTCCACCGCCGCCAGGCCCACCATGTGGTAGCCGCAGTCGACATGATGGACTTCGCCTGTCACGGCGCGGCCCAGGTCGGAGAGCAGGTAGAGGCCTGAATTGCCAACCTCGTCCAGCGTGACGTTCCGCCGGAGCGGCGCGTTGAGCTCGTTCCACTTCAGGATGAACCGGAAGTCGCCGATCCCCGAGGCCGCCAGTGTCTTCAGCGGACCCGCCGAGATGGCGTTCACGCGGATCGCCTGCTTGCCCAGATCCTCGGCCATGTAGCGCACGCTTGCCTCGAGCGCGGCCTTCGCAACGCCCATGACGTTATAGTGCGGCATGACCCGCTCGGCCCCGAGATAGCTGAGCGTCAGCAGCGAGCCGCCGTTCGGCATCATCTTCTCCGCGCGCTGCGCGATCGCCGTGAACGAGTAGCACGAGATGTTCATCGACATCTGGAAATTGTCGAAGCTCGTGTCGACATAGCGACCCTTGAGCTCGTCCTTGTTGGCATAGGCAATGGCGTGGACCACGAAGTCCAGCGAC
>JBILGJ010000119.1:0-7541 GCA_044351125.1 Micropepsaceae bacterium | reverse complement strand
CTTTCTGCGCAGTGCTGCTCGTGACGATTCCCTACACGATATGGGACCTCCTGCTGCTCGCCATCCTTGCCATTCCCTTCTGGTTCGGCCTGCTGCGCGTCCTTGAAGGAATAGCACTCGAGGTAGCCGTCACCTCGGACCGCTTCGTCAGGAAGGCGGGCCTCATCGCAGTCACAACCGAAGAGGTCAGCCTCGACAAGATCGAAGAGGTCAACGTCGAAGAAAGCATCCTCGGCAGGATTTTTGGATTTGGCTCGATCCACGTCCATGGAACAGGAGCTGGCCGCATCAGGGTCGTGATGGTTGCCGACCCCGAACGCCTGCGCCGCGAAATCCAGACAGCACGCGAGAGCCTGAAGAATCGGGGCGAATAGAAGGGCTGGTGGGCCCGGCAGGACTTGAACCTGCGACCAGACCGTTATGAGCGGCCCGCTCTAACCAACTGAGCTACAGGCCCCACCGAGGCCCCGCGGTGCTATAGCAAAACAGGCCCCGGCGACGAAGCCCTCTTTTTCTTGTGACCGGCCGTTCATCCGCCAGCCATCTTTGTCGCAGCCGGTGCCTTTGTTTTGCCGCCTTCCGATCCGATATCCTCGACCGTGCAACTTCAACCCCGCACAACAGGGATAGATCATGAACATTCGCGAAGTGGCCATCGGCTCCGGCATGGTGATAGCTGCAGCACTGGCAGCAGCTGTCCTGATTGGTCCCCGCCAGGGTATCTCCTCGCCGCCCGAGCAACTGCCCCGCATCGTCACCGTATCCGGCCTGGGCGAGGTCAGGGTCAGGCCTGACATGGCCAACGTCTCGACAGGCGTGACAACAGACGGTCCGACGGCACGCGCAGCCCTCGCGCGAAACAACACGGCCATGGAAGCCGTGTTGAAGGCCCTCAAGGATGCAGGGGTCGACAGTGACGACATCCAGACCTCGAATTTCAGCGTCCAGCCGATCTATGGCGCCCTGCAGCCCGGCCAGGTGGGCGCCCCGAAGATCGTGAGCTACCAGGTCAGCAACCAGGTCACGGCGAAGGTGCGCAACATCGGCAAGCTCGGCGCCACGCTCGACGCGCTGGTGCAGGCTGGCTCGAACCAGATCAACAGTGTGTCCTTCGACGTAAAGGATCCAGCCGCCGCCACCAACGATGCGCGCAAGAAGGCCATCGCTGATGCACGCGCCAAGGCCGAGCTCTATGCAGGAGCCGCAGACGCATCCGTGGGCGCCGTCATGCAGATCTCCGAGGTGTCGGTATCCCCGATCATGCCCGTGAGCTACCGCATGGCCGAAATGAGCGCCGCATCCTCTGTCCCGATCGCTGCCGGGCAGAGCACGCTGTCGGCAACCGTCACGGTCACCTTCGAACTGCGCTAGCCAGCAGCAGGACGCAGCCTTATCAGGCGCGCAGCCAGGCCAGACACACCTGGCTGCTCCCGCCAGTGGGCATGGTTGAGCACCGCGCCCTCACGCCGGACCCGCTCCACGGCCGCCGGGTTGATGTCGGCGAAGACCCATTGCGGCTCGTTCAATACGCCAAGCGAGATCACGCCATCGACGGGAAACCCGAGATCAGGCGGCCCGAACACCCCCGCCGCACCATGGTTGCGGTCGACGGCTGGCGACCACAACGCAGTACCAACCGTGGGTGACTGCACCACATGGCACTGGTTCTCGAGCGCACGTGCCTGCGCCCCGACACGCACCCGGTGATAGCCGAAGGCGCCTTCCGTGCAGCTGGGCACCAGGATCAGTTCGGCGCCCGCCTCGCACATCGCCCGCGAGATCAGCGGAAACTCGGCATCATAGCAGATGGCAATGCCAACAAGGCCGATCGCCGTATCGAAGACGCAAACATCCTGCCCGCCACGGATATCCCACGCCTCGCGTTCGAAGCGTGTCATGACGATCTTGCGTTGCACCCCCACCTCGCCCGCAGGCGTGATCAGGCGCGCAACATTGTAGGCTCGCCCGTCATTCGCATCCCGCTCGGGCAGGCTTGCAGCCGCGACATGCACCCGGTGCTGGCGCGCCAGGTCGACGTGCAGCGCATCGATGCGCGGACGCAGTTCACTTATGAAGTCGATCGATCGCTGCAGGTCGCTCCACACCTCGTCGCCCGCAATCCGGGCCAACTCCATGGCGCCATACTCGGGAAAGACGAGAAGCTGTGCCCCACCCTCCACGGCAGCCGAGAACCAGGTGCGGAGCTTTGCCTCGTAGGCATCCCACGAGACGATGGCATCAATCGGATACTGCGCCGCAGCGAGCCTGAGTGTCATGCGTCAAGCCTGCGGAACCAGAACTGCATGCGTTTGGCGCTTTCTTCTGCTTCATCAAGTTCGCGCCACACAATCTCGCATTGGTAACCCTCGAGCAGCGCATATCCCCTGTGGGCCCAGAACGCGTCGAGCGACACATGGTCCGCAGGCCTTCGTGGATCCATGTCAGGCCTGACGACCGCGCAGAAGACGGACATGCCGTACCCACGGCTGCGGGCATGCGCCTCGCGCAGGTCGAAGAACCTGACACCGATACCCCTGCCTCGGTGGCTTCGGCGCAAAACAGATTCGCCAAAATAGAAAATGTCCGCGACATTGTCCCCATGCGCACGGAATGGCGTGACGATCTCCGGCGCCTGATCGGCAAGGGGCGCACACGTCGAGGCACCCACCACGACCCCATCGTCACTGGCCACCGCGATCATCGCATCACGCGAAGATGCAAACGACGCCAGATACCGCCGTTCATAGGCAAGGTCGCCGTCGTAAAGATAGGGATAGTCTCGAAAGACCTCGATACGCAGTCGCGCCAGGTCATCAAGACGGCCCCGCAGGGCTTCTCCCGTCAGGGGCTCGACGGCAAGGCTCATCCCCCGACCTGCCGGATCCAGTTCCGCAGGTTATAGTAAGTGGTAACCCTGCTGATCCGGCCATCCGTAATTTCAAAAAAGCTCCCGGCCGGCAGCACATAGGTCTGCCCCTTCGCCGGCGGCAAGCCCTCATCGGTAGCCACATAGCTACCATGCACCACGTACTCTGCAGCCACCCGGCCGGGCACATCCCCAGCCATGACCACGATGTCCTTGAGCTGCTCCCGGTAGCATCGTTCCATATGCTGCAGGAATGTGCCGAACAGCGCGCGCCCGCGACGTCGCTCACCCTCGTTCACGTCATGGATGACGTCATCCGCGAGACAGTCGAGCATGCCCTGCGAATGGCCTGCATTGAAACTGTTGAAATAGCGCCGAACCAGCGCAGCATCAGCATCGCTCATCTGTGTACCTGCAGGTCCGTGAACCGCTCAGTCATCCTTGCATTTGCGCTTGGACGAGGACTCCGCCTCCTTGTCATCCTTCTTGCAGTCCTCATCGCTGTCGTCGTCCTTGTCAGAACTCCCAGCAACAGTTTGAACGGCACCAGCGGTCACATCCACAGCCGTTGAGACAACGGTCGTCGTGACGCCGACAGCCGTATCGACAACTGAAATCACCGCACATCCGGAAAGCATTACAAGGCAGGAAGCGGTCAGGCAAAGCCGGGAAATGTTCATGTCGGTCAGCTCCTGTTTCCTTCGACGAGTGAACAATGAACAAGGCCAGCAGGTCAACATGCCACGCGTCCAATCCTGCCCGCGATCAGCCAGGACACCGGTCCGCATGCTTGATTTGACCCCACGAATGGTGTCTCAAGATGAAATCAGCCCCCCGGACCGCATGAACCTGAAGACGCGATGCAAACGGGCAGGCCCGGAAAGGGAACCCCATCCAGATGCCGGTCGAACAACTCTTCCCGACACAGGTCTACCGTGCCAGGCTCTCGGCACGCAGCAATGCTGGGCTTATGCGGGACCTTGAAACTGCCTGCCGTTCAGTCTCGCGCGATGATGCGGCAGGGCAGTCATGGAGCAGGAACCACGGCTACCAGGGGTACACATCCTACGCGTCCCTGAGCGACCTGCCCGCCCGCATCCCCGCCTTCCAGGACCTGCTCGAGGCACTTCAACCGCACATCAACGGCTTCGCGAAGGCCTTGCAATTCGATCTGGGCCGGAGGCAACTCGCCTGCAACTCCCTCTGGATCAACATTTTGAAACCCGGGGGCGTGCACACCGGACACATCCATCCCCACAGCGTCATTTCAGGCACCTGCTACGTGACGGTCCCCAAGGGCGCCGGAGCCCTCAAGCTGGAAGACCCACGCCTGGGCCTGATGATGGCTGCCCCCACGCGCCGCGCCTCCGCACCGCGCGAAATGCAACCCTTCATCTACCTCGAACCGGAGCCCGGCGGTATCATTCTGTTCGAAAGCTGGCTCAGGCACGAAGTCGAGCCGAACCGTGCTCGGGAAGACAGGATCAGCATCAGCTTCAACTACGCCTGACCCAGGCGGAAACGCGCAAGCCGCTCATAGTCGTATCGAACCGCGTCGGCGACACGCCTGAGCGGATCAGGTAACGCCACGCGCTCCTCCCGAGGCCGCGCGAAGCCCGTGGACTTTTCAACACTTGCATACCAGGCTGGCGCCCAGACGCCATCAGTCTCGCGCCGCCCGGCAGGCCACGACAGCATGTTGCTCAGGAAATCAATACCAAGGGCTGCGCAAAGCTTTGACAGTACCTGCCGCGGGTCCCTGAGAACGTCACCGCCATCGATGACGGGTGGGGCCTGCCCGAGCAGGTCGGCAACCCGTTCGAACAGCACGCGCTGCTGCGGGATGCCGATCTCCTCGGGAGTGGGCGTCCCCCTCACCTTCGCATAGGACAACAGCACATCATCCGGCGACCGGATGAGAAACGCGTTGGTCACCAGAGCCGTCCAGGACAGGTCCATCACGTCCACCATGTGATGGGTCATATGCTTCTGGTAGAACACCCGCCGCCCGCCCGGCACAGGCCCGAGCAGTGTCTCCACCACACGCTCCGGGGTGACGGGCTGTGAGGCAAGCACCTCCGCGCGCAGCGGATGATCTGCCCCCGTTCTTGCCAGATAGCACGCATAGAATGGCTCATCGATGACCGACGTGTCAGGCCTGTTCTCGAACGAACGCATCATGGCCGTCGAGATGTTGCGAGGCCCGGACCACATGGCGATGCGGATTGCATCAGCGGACAAGCTGCACCTCGCTGTCCTTGGCCGCTTCATAGAGCGCCCCGAGCCGCCGCGTCATCGGACCCGGCAGCGCCAGCGGCAGGTTGCGTCCGTCGATCGCGCACACCGGCGTTAGCCCTCCAAAGGTACCCGTGACAAACGCCTCGTCTGCCTGCGCAAGATCGGACAGCGTGAAGTTGCCCACATGGAGGCCAATCCCGTTCTCGCGCGCAAGATCGATGACATTGCCGCGGGTGACACCATTGAAGCAGTAAGCGCCATTCGACGTGCAGATGACCCCGTCGCGAACGAAAAAGAAGTTCGTTGCATTGCAACTGGAAACATAGTCATCCGGGTCGAGCATCAGCGCCTCGTCTGCCCCCTTGTCCAGAACATCGATCAGGGCACGGATCAGGTTGAGTCGACTGTGCGAATTGAGCTGCATGTCGAACATGTGCGCTGGGGTGCAGCGCACGGACGACGTCCAGAGCGAGAGCCCCTTCGTCATGATCTCGGGCGAGGGAACCTTGTGCTCGGCAACGATGACGATCGTTGCCTTGCCAAGCGCATTGCGGGGATCCTGATTGACGGCAGCCTTGACCCCGCGTGTCGCCATGAGGCGGATATGCACGCCATCGTGCATCCCGTTGGCCTCGACGGTCTTCAGGATCGCGTCCACAAGGCCCTCGCGCGTCAAACCAAGATCAAGCCGGATCTGACGCGCACCTTCGAGCAACCGGTCAAGATGCGCATCGAGGAAGACAAGACGCCCCTTGTGAAGACGTATACCCTCCCACACACCGTCACCCAGCACGAAACCGGCATCAAAGACAGACACGCGCGCCTCGGCACGCGGAACAAGCGCCCCGTTGAGATGGATGAGAACATTGGCGTTACGCGGATCGGCCGCGAAATCCTGGCTGCCAGGCAAGACGGTGCCCCTACTCGTTGAGACCGTGACTTAAACCGGTTTCTGGCAACCCGCCAAGTCAGGGCCGCATGAACATGTAGTCTGTATCGGGATCGATGTTATCGGCCGCTGCAAGGATCTCGGCGCGAACGTCCCCGATGCTGCGGCGCAACAGCATGGACTTGACGATCTCGGCGAGGAGCGTCCGCCCCACGGCGTCCGGATCCTGCCCCTCCACGCCCGCCTGCGCCATCGCAGCCGCGAAATGCGCCCGCGCAATCTGACCCGCATTCATGATGGACCTCGGTATGCAACACGGGAAGGATCGCAGGCTGACCTGCTTCTGGCCTTGATCCAGGGCAAAGCCCCTCAAGGGCACAGGGGGGGCGCAAGACCCACCCTTGAAGAAGCGCGGCGATGCAAGGACGGGCCAATCAAAGTAAATTTCAACACCGGATTGCCCGACGTCGCCGACATCTGGTCTACTGCTTCGAAATGAGCGAACTCCTGGACCTGATAGAAGCCGCAAGGGCAGCACCCGGATCCGCAGCCATCATGCGCGCCGTGCTGCGCGCAGCCGGCGAAGCCATCGACCCAATGGCGGCGACAAGCTTCCTGGCAAAGGCCGATCCGTCTGCCCTCGACGAGCCAACCCGCGCGATGGTTGCCGACTTCCTGCTGCGGCAGCACGAGCTTCAGCCGGCACTTCTGTGGTGCCAGGGCGAAGCCCCCGGCACGCGGCTGCTGCGCGGAAGGATTTACCTCGCCCTCAACGATCATGAGCGCGCACGCGCAAATTATGAGGCCGCGCTTTCCGTCGATCCCTCCTGCAGATCGGCAGAACTCGATGCAGCCCTGCTCAACCAACAGGCAACCAGTACACGCGGCACGGTGATCCAGTTCAATCCAAACGCGCGCCAATCCGCGTCGATGGAACCAGAACGCAAAACGGAAAGTTCAGCTCGCCCCCCTGTCAGCTTTGCCGACATCGGGGGCCTCGACGACGTGAAGGCACAGATCCGCCGAAAGATCATTCTTCCCTTCGAGAAGAAGTCCCTCTTCGATCGTTTCAGGAAGCGCGCCGGCGGAGGCGTTCTGCTGTATGGGCCACCGGGTTGCGGCAAGACACTGCTCGCGCGCGCCACGGCGACCGAATGTAACGCGAGCTTCCTGCCCGTCGAAATCGCCGAAGTGCTGAGCATGTGGATCGGCGAGTCCGAGAAGAGGCTGGCTCACGCATTTGAGCAGGCCCGCTTGCAGAAGCCATCCGTCCTCTTCTTCGATGAAATCGAGGCCTTGGCCGCACGGCGGCGATTCGCGGACGGTGACCATAAATCATCCATGGTCTCGACATTCCTGAATGAATTTGACGGCTTCAATTCCGCCAATGAGGGGATCCTTGTCCTCGCAGCCACCAACGTTCCGTGGGCAATTGACCCCGCGTTTCGCAGGAACGGCCGCTTCGACCGCAGCCTGTTCATTCCCCCGCCGGATCGAGCGGCGCGCAAGGTGATCTTCGACATCGAACTGCGCAGCCGGCCCGTGGAC
>JBILGJ010000118.1:0-7557 GCA_044351125.1 Micropepsaceae bacterium | reverse complement strand
ACGAGCCACTTCAAGGGCCAGGCTGAACCCGACCCCTGTGCCCCGCGCCCGCTCCGAGACAAACAGGTCAGTGATCTGCAGTACCGTTGTTCCTTCCCAGCTTAGGTACACAGACTGGAACATTGCCAGGCCGACATATTCGCCATGGCGTTCGGCGATGAGGGCCTCATACTTCGGAGACTGCCCGAAGCCGTCCCTGCGCAGTGTTTCTGTCGTCGTGGCCACGCGATCCGATACACCCTGGTATTCGGCCAGCGCCTTGATCATCTGCATCATGGCCTCGCAGTCGTCTGCGCTTGCAGGGCGGATGCTTACCGAGGGCTGGTGAAGGGGTACGGGCGCTTTGGCCAACGACGCTGACATGATCTTGCTTTGGCTCCGGCCGCTCATCCCAGACATACGTCGGACGGGCCTCGTTAACGCTGCGCAGAATAGGTATCGCGGCAGGCCAAGTCACGAGGAATCGGGGGCAGTTCCTGCTCAATTCTCCGCATTATTCTTGCGGGAATTTGCGGCGGTTTTGGTGAGTTCCTCGGGGGCGGGCTTGTCCGAGGCGACCTCATTCGCGATGTCAGATACCGTGGCCACTGTCGTGGACCACAGGTTTGCCACCGACTGACAAAGTTCGGGGTTTTCCCTGCAAGACCCTGCTGCGGCCGATGCCGTGGACCAGGCAGACATGGCGGCGGCGCGAAGTTCGAGTTCGAGGTCGAAGTCGCGGAAGTCCGCGATCTCTTCTCCGCCCAGCCTGGAGCCTTGCGGCAGGATCATGGTTGCTGCTGTCAGCCAGAAGATGGTTCTGAAAATGAAGCTCATGGCTATCACCCCTTGCGCGACGGATCTTGCCCTCCAGCTGTTCGAAACTGCTCAAAAACATCCGAAAAATTGAAGTGATCGCTGCGCGTCTGCGTGCCTGACTGTTCTTAGCACCAACAGAGTGATGGCAATGACCATCCGGTTTTGTCTTAATTCAAGCTCCAATTCGACGCTTTGTTGAATCGCATTTCCTGAAAGTTTTATCGGCTTCTTGCTGCACGTACCCGCTGCATGTTTTGGGCTGATTTTTGGTCCCGACGCCTGCGTCGCCCCTGACTATTTAGATTTCGTTAACCTTTGGCGCCCAGCCTCTTGTTAACGAATTGGGAGCGAGTCGAATGTCGTCCGAAAAGCAGGCTGGCGCGGCCAGATCGGTCACCAAGTTCCTCCTGGACGCCTTTGATGGAGTGCTTGGCAGCGAGGGGCATGACGCGGAGGCTCGCAAGGCGAGCTTCGTGTCAGCCAACATGTTTGCCGGCGTGATCGGGCTTGTGGCGTGGCCGCTGCACTGGGCCATCTGGGGACCCGTCGACTTTGCCATGGCTTGTGCCTTCCTGTGCCTGTGGGCGCCGCTGTTCATCGGGCTCGCTGTCCGGTTGGGCTGGCCGCTTGAGGAAGGGCAGGCCGCGTCGGCCTTCTGCCTTTGCGGCTTTGTGACGATTGTCGCGATCATGACGGGCGGTGTTGCTTCGCCCGCGATGCCCTGGCTCCTGGTCGTGCCCCTTGAGGCGTCATTGTCAGGACAGCGGTCCGCTCTTCTTCGGGCGGCAGGTCTTGCTGTCGTTGCCTTCCTCGGCGTTGCGCTGCTGAGCCTGTTGGGTTGGTTGCCTGTATCCCGCTTGCCCGATACGCTTGCGGGCCCGGTCTCCGCGGCCTCTGTCTTCGCCGCCCTACTTGTTGCCCTGCTTGCGCTTCGGGCATTTCAGCGGCGCAACGACATGGAGCGGGCTGATTATCTGCATCAGGCCGACTTCCTTCGGTCGACGGCGTCGGCTTCGCCTGACCTGCTCACGCGTCACTCGGCAGACGGGCTGGTGCTGTTCTGCTCGCAGTCCGTCAAGCCGATGCTCGGAATTCAGGCATCTGCATTCGAAGGCCTGAGCCCGGCCATGTTCGTGCATATCCAGGATCTGAAGGCCTTCGAGATTGGGATGCAGCGCACGCTTGCCCATGGTCCGCAGACCATTGAGGTCAGGTTCCGCCGGCGTGACGGCTCGTATGTGGCGCTTGAAATGAAGACCTTGGCCGTGCGCGGAGAAATCATTGCGACGTCGCGGGATGTCTCGGTCCGTAACGCTCGCATCGCTGACCTCGTTATCGCCCGGGACCGGGCCGAGCAGTCGTCAGAGGCGCGCCTGCGGTTCCTTGCGTCGGTTGCCCATGAGTTGCGTACGCCGCTGAATGCCATCATCGGGTTCTCGGACATGATGCACAACGAGGTCTTTGGGCCAGTCGGGCATGGGAAGTATCGCGAGTATGCCGAGCATATTCGGGACTCGGGCCTGCATCTGGTCGATCTGGTGTCTGACCTGCTTGACATGTCGAAGATCGAGGCCGGCAAGTTCACGATAGAGCGGCAGCGTGTCGAGATCGCACCCTTGCTGGACGAGTGTGTGGGCATGGTTTCCGGCGTCGCTGAGGCCGCGGGTGTGAACCTGCGATGTGAGGCGGATCGTGGGATCTATCTGCAGGCAGACCGCCGGGCCATCAAGCAGGCCGTGGTGAACCTGCTTTCGAATGCGATCAAGTTCACCCCGAGTGAGGGGGCTGTCACGCTGAGCGCAAAGACTGATTCCAACGGTGTCGTGCTGATGGTCACGGACACGGGCGTAGGCATTCCGGCTGCTGAGATGGGCCGCATTGGAAAGCCATTCGAGCAGGTTTCTGGAACCAAGGCGCTGCACAAGGGAACGGGACTTGGACTGTCGCTTGTCAAGGCGCTCACCGAACTCCACGGCGGCCGCATGGATATCGCAAGCGCGCTTGGTGACGGCACGACTGTTACCCTGCAGTTGCCGTTCGTTCCTGCTGAGAACGCAGGCGCCCGCGACGCAACGCTTGTCTATCCGGAGCGCTTCAAGGCAAGAGCCTGAGCCTCCTGCCTAGCGCGGCGGAGGTGCCGACCCTTCGAGAGCTTCGATCTGTTGCGCCACGGCATTCGGCGAGCGGGTGTATCTCGCGAGCAGGTTATAGAACGCCGGCACGACGAAGAGTGTGAGCAGGGTCGAGAATACGACACCGGCAAAGATCACGATGCCAATGGCGAAGCGGCTCTGTGATCCCGCACCCTGCCACAACATCAACGGCACCGCGCCGATCGATGTGGCGAGCGATGTCATCAGAATGGGGCGGAAGCGCGTCACGCATGACTCGACAAGCGCGTCGCGCACTGACTTGCCCGCGTCACGCAACTGGTTGGCGAACTCGACGATCAGGATGCCGTTCTTGGCGGCAAGGCCAACAAGCATGACGATGCCGATCTGGCTGTAGATGTTCAGTGTTGATCCGCTTGCCCAAAGTCCGAACATCGCCCCAGCGACCGCAAGCGGAACCGTGAGGATGATAATGAAGGGGTGGATGAAGCTCTCGAACTGAGCGGCAAGAACGAGGAAGACGATCAGCAGGGCCAGCCCGAACGTGAATGCAAGCTGGGAGCTTGATTCCTTATACTCGAGCGACTGCCCCCGATAGTCGATCTGTGCGTGCGGGGGCAGTTCCGTGCGTGCCGTTTGTTCCAGGAATGCGAGGCCGTCGCCCAATGTCGTTCCCGGCGCCAGATTGGCTGAAATCGTGATTGCGCGCAGACGGTTGAAGCGGCTGAGTGACGACGCACCCGCCTGTTCGCGCAAAGTGACGAGATTGGACAGCGGGATCAGTTCTCCGTCACGGCCGCGCACAAGTATGTCGGTGATGTCCGAGGGTTGCCGGCGGTCCTGATCGACGCTCTCCACGATCACGTCGTATTCCTCACCGTCCTCGACGATGGTGCCGATGCGGCGCTGGCCCAGAAGGGTTTCGAGCGTCCGTCCGATGACCTGCGTGGACACACCCAACTCAGCTGCACGGGTCTTGTCGACGATAACGCTGAGCTGCGGCTTTGTTTCCTTGTAGTCCGCGTCGACGTTCACGAGGCCCGGAAACTGCTCGGCTTTCTCCAGCATCTTGTCCCGCCAAACGAGCAATTCGTCGAAACTGTTGCCTCCGAGCACGAACTGTACCGGGGTCTGACCTCCGCCGCCTCGGCCAAAGCTTGACCGCGCGATTGCCGTGGCGCGGACACCCGGAAACTGTCGCAGGATCTGCGTTGCCTGGTCCATGACCTCGGATTGCCCGGGCCGCTCGCCCCAGGGGGCCAGCATCACGATCCCACGTCCGCTGTTGAAGTCGGAGGAGGGGCCAAAGCTGCCCGGCACACGGATGATGAGCCTCGATGCCGTCCCGCTCTCGACGAGTGGCATCAGCTTCTTCTCTATTTCGAGCATCTGCGCATGGGCAGCCTTGTAGCCTGTTCCTTCTGCCATCGAGACGTTGATGTCGAAGATGCCCCGGTCTTCTGATGGCGCGATTTCAGATGGAACAAGCTCGAACAGCACATAGGCGGCAGCGGTTGATCCGACGAGAAGCCCGATCACCACAATCGGCATCTGGAGGGACTGTTCGAGAAGGCGACGATAGCCATTGGCAAGCCATGTCGTGCCGCCGTGGATGGTCCGCGAGAGCGCGCTTTCACGTTCGACCGGTACCAGCAACTGGGAACAGAGCATCGCGCAGAGCGTCAAGGCAATCAGCGCCGAAAAGGCGACAGCCGATCCCAGGGCTATCCCGAGTTCCGAGAACAGGCGTCCTGTTGACCCTTCGAGGAAGATGATGGGCACAAAAACCGCGATCAGGACTGCTGTTGTGGCGATTACGGCAAAGGCCACCTGCTGCGTGCCGCGCAGGGCGGCAAGAAGGGCTGGTTCGCCCTCGTCAATGCGGCGCTGTACGTTTTCCAGGACGACGATGGCGTCATCCACCACGAGGCCTATTGCGAGCACCAGTGCGAGCAGGGTGAGCAGGTTGACCGACGCGCCAAAAAGCGAAAGCAGGATCATCGCGCCGAGGAGGCAGACTGGCACGGTAACGGCCGGGATGACCGCAGCCCGGAAGTCTCCAAGGAACATGTAGATGACGATGAAGACCAGGACGCCGGTGATCAGCAGCGTGATGAACACTTCTTCGACGGAGTGTTCGATGAACACCGAGTAGTCGACGGCTATGACAAGTTCCGTGCCCTCGGGCAGATTGGCCCGGATGAGGTCGACCTCCTTGCGAATGTCGCGCGCGACTGCAAGCTGGTTTGCCGTGGACTGCTTGAAGATGCCGATGCCGACCTGGCTTCTGCCATTTCCGCGGAAGTCGGTGCGCAGGTCACGATTTGCAATCTCAACCTTTGCCACATCGCCGAGGCGGATCAGCGTGCCATCGGTGGTTCGCCTGATAACGAGCTGGCTGAAGTCGCGGGCCGTGTTGTAACCCCGGGCCACGCGGATCGTCAGGTTCCGTGTGTCGGATTCAATCCGGCCGGCGGGCAGTTCGAGGTTTTCCGCGCGAAGCGCAGTTTCGATGTCGGATACGGCAAGACCGCGCGCTGCAAGCGCGTTGCGATCGATCCAAATCCGGAGGGCGCGTGTCTCGCCGAAGGCATTGGCTTGCGAAATGCCGTCCACGGTGGCCAGGCGGTCGACGATGTAGCGCTCGGCGTAGTCGGTCAGCTGCATCCGGGACATGGTTGCCGACGTCATGTTCAGGAACATGATCGGCGCGCCGTCCGAAGACGCCTTTTGCACCTGCGGCGGGTCGGCCTCCTCGGGCAGGTCATCGAGGACGCGGCCGATCGCGTTCCGGACGTCATTTGCTGCCGCCTCGATGTCGCGGGTCAGGCGGAACGTGATGTTGACGGAGGCGGATCCGTCCCTCGAGTTGGAGGAAATGGTGTCGATGCCCTCGATGCCGGCAATCGCGTCCTCGATGGGTTGCGTGATGCGTGTTTCGACCACGCTTGCCGCTGCACCCGGGTAGCTGGACTGGATCGAGACGACCGGGGGATCAATATCCGGGAGCTCGCGCATCGGCAGGCTCGTGTACGCCATGATCCCGAATGCCGAGATCAGGAGACTGATCACGATCGCAAAGACGGGACGCTTGATGCAGAGTTCGTAAATGCTCACGGCCGGCGGTCCCCGCCGTCCCTTCGATCGCCGTCCTGCTGCCCTTGGCTGTCAGCAATCTTGACGGTGGCGCCGGGGCGCATCCTGAGCGTGCCTTCGAAGACGAGGCTGTCACCTTCCTTGAGCCCTGACAGGATTTCCACGGAGCCCGGGATCCGGGCGCCGATCTTGACCTCGCGGCGCTCGGAGTTGCCGTCATCCGAGACAAGGTAGACGTACTGGCGTGTCTCGACCGGCACGAGCGTCTGCTCCGGGACAGCAAGCGCGGTCCGCGGGTTCGTTTCAATTCCGACGGTCATCATCATGCCGGGCAGCAGTCGGCCGTTGCCGTTCGGGAAGACTGCGCGGACTGTGACCGAGCGGGATGCGGTGTCGATCCTGGTGTCGATACTGTCGACGGTGCCGGTGAAAACCTCACCGGGAAAGGCAGCAGCCGTGGCGCGCACCGTCTGGCCGCGGCTGATGCCGGCCAGTTTGGTCTCGGCGACGGGGAAGTCGATCTTGATGCGCGAGATATCGTCGAGCGTTGTGATCACGTCGCCCGGACGAACGAGTGCGCCTGCACTCACGCGGCGCAGGCCGAGCTTGCCCGCGAACGGGGTGCGTACGGCCCGGTCCGACATCCGCGACTTTGTTGCCGCCACGCGGGCGGCAGCGGTGTCCCTGGCGGCTTTCAGGGCATCGAGACTGGCATTGGAGACGAAGCCGCGTGCCCGCAGTTTTTCTGCGCGTGACAAAGCCTGCTCCTGCTCGCGAAGATTTGCCTCGGCTGCCGCGAGATCAGCCGTCTGTTCCCTCTGGCTCATCTCGGCCACGAGAAAGCCCGCAGCGACACTCTGGCCGTCCGTGAAATTCAGGCGGGCTACAGTATCCGAGATCTTTGCCGTGAGTTCGATGCTCTCATTCGCGCGCGCGCTGCCAATGGCCTCGATCACGTCCACGAAGGGGCGCTTCTCTACTTTGGCCAGTGTCACCAGCACTGGCTGCTGGCCGCGGTCACCGCGGCCGTCCTTGCCGCTTTCGGATGAGCCGAACCACGCCCACGTGAGCAGGGCGAGCACGACGATCGCGGCGAGCGCGAACAAACTGCGGTTCAAGGTCATGGTCAGCCTTCCGTCCCCCTGACGGCACAGATGATCTCGTGCAGCCTATACCATCCAGAACAAAGGATTGGTTCCCAACGGAACAATCGCTTGTTGCTTGCGGTAAACGGTTGATGACTGCGGGCGGTTTATAGTCCTAGGGGCGTCATCCTGCGACGGCTTTTTTGGGCATCGGCCAATCGCCCGCATGCCGGAGCATGACGGATTTGTTAAGCATGTTGCCCCGGCTCAGGCCTGTCTTCGTCTGGTGCCCTAGCGTGAAGTCGTGCGACGCAACTGAAAGATGCTTCTGAGGAAGGTGAAAATCCCCCGCAGGGCGAGCGATGGTGACATTCTCAGGATACCGATGGGGCGCGCTCTTGCGTCACAGATGTCGGCATAGGAGTCGCCCGAGCGGTGCGCCAGGCGAACAACGGTCGCGAACTCGC
>JBILGJ010000117.1:0-7577 GCA_044351125.1 Micropepsaceae bacterium | reverse complement strand
CCTATGTCGAGGCCCGAAATGTCCGTTGTCCCGTGCTTTGCGTGGCCGGCGCCTTCGACAGGGTCAACCCGCCGCGGACCGTTGCCTCGATCGCACGGCGCTATCGAGACCGTGGCGCGTTCCTGGAGGTCGAAAACAGCAGCCACTGGCTGATCGGAGAGCCTGGATGGGAGCGCACTGCGATGCGCATCCGCAAGTGGATCGACACGACAGCTGCTGCGTAATGCAAGCGTGAGGCTTGTCGCCGACCGCTCATATCGGCCGCATCCGGCACCAAAAAAGAAGCGGCAGGCTGGTGGTCGCCAGCCTGCCGCTCCAATCTACTTTCGCCCTTGATCTCAGGCAGCGCGGACTTTCCGCAGGAACTCCTCGATTTCCTGCTTCATGTCCACGGCCGACTTGCTCAGAAGCCTCGTCGCGTCGAACACCTGGTTCGCGGCATCGCTGGTTTCAGCCACCGCCGTCGCCACGCCCGTGACGTTCTTGGTCACTTCCATGGTGCCGGTTGCGGCCTGCTCACAGCTGCGCGCGATTTCCTTGGTCGCCGCACCCTGCTCTTCAACAGCGCTCGCGATTGCCGTTGAAATCTGGTTGATGCGATCGATCGATGCAGCGATGTTCCGAATGGCCGAAACTGCTTCCTGGGTCACGGTCCGCATGTTCTCGATTTGAGCGGAGATGTCGTCCGTGGCTTTCGCCGTCTGGTTGGCCAGAGACTTGACCTCGGAGGCAACGACCGCGAAGCCCTTGCCGGCTTCACCGGCACGTGCCGCTTCAATCGTCGCGTTGAGCGCCAGCAGGTTGGTCTGGCTGGCGATGTCGTTGATGAGCTCAACAACCTTGCCGATCTTCTGCGCCGACTCAGTCAGACCCTGAACCGTCGTATCGGTTGTCCGGGCGGCTTCGACTGCCTTTGCCGAGAAGTCTGCAGCGTCATTGACCTGCCGCGAAATCTCACCAATCGAGGCCGATAGCTCTTCAGCTGCAGCAGCGATTGTCTGCACGTTGGCAGCAGCTTCCTCAGAGGCCGAAGCGACTGTGGAGGTCTTGTGGCTCGTGCCCTGCGCGTTGGCATTAAGCCCCTGCGCCGTGTGCTCAAGCTGCGTCGATGCAGACGAGACCGAAGACACCAGCTCGCCAATGTTCTCGCGGAACTTGGACGTGACGGTTGCCACCTGCTGTGAACGGCTCTCGGCTTCACGACGCTCCTGGTCCTTCTGGGCCATCATGCGATCCAGCTCGACCGCAGAGTCCTTGAACACCTGCAAGGCGGAGGCCATGATTCCCAGTTCGTCCTTCCTGTCCAGACCGGGAACTTCGATCTCCTTGTTGCCGCCGGCCAGCGAGCGCATCGAATCCGCGATCGACAGGATTGCGCCTGCGATGTTGGCACCGATGAGCCATGACAGCACAGCGATCACCGCGACAGCCAGCGTCAGAGACGCGACCATCCAGAAGAACACTGTTCCGGCAACGTTGTTGATCTCGGCATCCGCCACGCGAACGAGGACCGACCATCCGAGGCCAGGGTAGGTGTACGCACCCGAGGTATGAGCGTAACCGATGGCCTGGCTTACACCTGTCTCGAGGTCGGCTTCCACCGCTACTCCGCTCTTGCCGTCAACGGCGTCACGAGCGGCAACAACACCCTTTGCAGGGAGGTCGACCACACCGACAACCGATGCGTTACGCGTGTATGTACCGCCCGTCTCCGAGGGGTCCGCGTCTACCAGGACCTTTCCGTCCTTGCCCAGAACCGTGACTTCGGCGCCTGCAAGTCCGCGATCAGCGAGAGACTTGTAGAACGTCATCACGATTTCTTCGACAAGCTTGAAGTCTGCGTAGTTGACCCAAACGCCGATCCGCTCGCCAGCCGCGTTCTTCACGGGTGCGGCGAAAACGATCGAATAGCCGTCGTTGGCGTAAATCTCACCGATCATCTTGTTTGCGGCCGGCTGTTCGACCACGGTACCGGTCAGGCCGTCCCTGCCCTGCAGGAACTCGCCTGCGAGCGCCTTGCGGAACCATGGCTGGTCCGCGAAATTTCGCTCGTAAATCGATGCGGTGTTGAGCGGCTTGCCGGTCGGGTCGACACTGTTGACCGCGAGAACCGCGCCCTGGTTGTCGACCAGAATCATCAGCCGGTACAGGCCGTAATTGGTCATGTAGGCATTCATGGCGCCCACCAGCGTGTTTGTCTCAGTCTGGTTACGCCAGTTCTGCGGGTCCCATGCGGCCGCGTTCGAGCCAAAGGCCTGGACGTCGCCGTAACGTTCGAACAGGTTCCGATCGATCACGTCACCGATCGCCGTGGCCGTGTCCTTGATCGGGGCGCGGTAAGCTTCCTCGATCGAACCCCTGAACGAGAAGTAGACGCCGATCAGAAGCAAAGCCGGCAACACGCCAAACATCAGGAAGAAGGCTATGAGCCTGGACTTGATACTTGTCATCGAAAAGAAAGAAGACGCATTGGTCATTGGATCCACTCACATCTTGTGTGTAGCGTGACACTAAGCGAGTAGCGTTACACGAAGGTAAATTGGTTGAGCTGAACCGGAAGAATTTTCACAAAGGCCGAGAACTTCCGTCGCTGCCCCATGTTCGGGCGCACCTTTCCTGTCAGATCTAGCAGGGCTTGCCCACCGTTCGGGCCTCTGGACAGCAATCCTGGGCAGGCCGGCGTGCCTGCTTCCGTCAAGACAGTGGGCATCGTGAGGGGCGGCGCCTTCGACCGGGGACATGATTCGGCGAACGGTCGCGGCAGCGGACGCCTGATTTCCGCATTGCGGTCAGGCCATCCGCGTTCAGACGGGAGCGGCCTACTTCCGGCGAAGCAGGAAAAATGCGCCGGCGGCCAAAACAAGCAGCACGGCAATGACGACCCCGATGCCGCCCACCCCGCTGCCTTCGGCAGCTGGCTCGGACGGGGCTTCCGACGCGGGGGCTGATGCTTCGGCGGGCAGAGCCTCCGGGGGCGTGGCTTCGGCCGGGGCCTGATCTGCGGGCGGCTCGGCTCCGACAGGTTCGGGCATGGCCGGATCCTGGGGTGCCGGGGTTTCCTGCGGGGCCGGCGGCTCGATCGGCGGGTTGTCGGGCTCAGGGGGAGCCATGTTGGCCATCTGGAACGTATCGCCTGCGTTTCCATCTGCAGACAGCGACGGGAGCGGGCTTGCGAGCAGGATGATTGCGGCGGCCAGAAGCGCGCGTTGAGACGTGCTGATCATGTCCAGGTCCTTCTGCAAAGGGGCGAATACGCCCTTGGCAAGGTCCTTGGCACTGGCGTCTTTGTCAAGCTGTGGCCAGGGGCGGCGCGGTCGCGGTCCGATCAGGCTGCGGCCAGTCGGCTGGGCGGCCCCATGCGCCAGACGCGGAAGCGAACAAACTGCCACAAGGCCCGGCCCAGGAACTTGAGAATGTTCGATTCCGGATGGACGCCGATCGCCTTGCCTGTCATCGCCACCGCCCGCTCGATGTGCAGCGGCTTGTAGAGTCGGAACATCGCCGACTGGTAGGCCTGGTTGCAGGCGTTCCTGTCGTAGGGAATGTCCTTCTCCTGGTCGGCCGGAACGTTGGCGCAGTAGTAGGCCATCGCCAATTCGTCGTCTTCGGTTTCAGAGACGCGCGTGGCGGCGATCCAGAGCCGCTTCCAGAAGCCGGGCTTCTGTTCCGGCTGCAATCCCATGAGGTCGTAGAAAAGCCGATAATGGGCAAATTCATCGGCCGCGATGAGGCCCGCGACCTGCTTGAGAACCGGTTCGCTCGAGGCATCGCGCAACGCGACATAGGCCGAAGAAGTTCCGCACTCGACAACGCAGCGCGCGATGAGTTCTCCCACGCGGCTGCCGCGCACCGAGCCGTCGGCGTTGATGAAGTGAGCGGGCCGGTAGGCCTTGCGGAAACGCGCGAATGCTTCGTCGAACTTGAAGGTCGGATCGGCCATCTCGGCCCAGCGGCCGAGGGCTTCGCCGTGCTGGACTTCCTCGGTACCCCAGCGGGAGAGCGACTTCATCATCTCCGCCTCGTTGGCGAAGACCTTGCGCAGGTACTCGACGTAGTCCGTTGCGTTGTACTCAACCAGAGACGCCGCCTTGACGAGGCGCACAAGGTCCGGGTCCAGTTTCGAGCGATCGAAACGGCTCCAATCGATGGAGTCGAGGGTCCAGTGTTCACGCATGTCCGTTTTCCCAAGCTGATCGGCTTCCCACCAGCCGCTTTCACCAGCGTTTCGTATTCATATAGCAAAGCGGGCGCCCCTCTTCCATGGGGGGCGCCCGTGCAAACGTCACAACCTGGCAGCTGCGTTAACCCCGCAAAGGGCTCAGTGCAGCACGGATTGCAATTCCCGCAACTGATCAAGGGTTTCCTGCGCCCGCTCGCGCTTGGCCTGATCCTTCGCGTCGGCGACATCTTCCTCGGCATTGCGGATGCGCGCTTCCAGCGCCGCGCGGTCAAGTTCGGCGAGCGGCATGGCTTCCTCGGCGAGGATGGTGAGGCCCTTGGGAGTCACTTCCGCAAAGCCGCCACGTACAAAGAACTTCTCGCCTGCCCTGCCTTGGGACTGGATGGTCACTACGCCCGGGCGCAGGGCCGTCATGAGCGGCGCGTGGTTGGCCAGCACGCCAAAGTCACCTTCCGAGCCCGGCACATCGACCTGATCGACCTCGGCCGAGATCAACAGGCGTTCCGGGGAAACCAGATCGAAGTGCAGCTTGCTCATGGATTATCAGGCCGCCTCTGCCGCGAGGCGCTCGGCCTTCTTGACGGCATCCTCGATGGTGCCGACCATCAGGAAGGCCTGCTCGGGCAGGTGGTCGTAGTCGCCACGGCAGAGGCCTTCGAAGCCCTTGATCGTTTCGGCGATATCGACGAACACGCCGGGCGTGTTGGTGAAGATTTCGGCGACGTGGAAGGGCTGCGAGAGGAAGCGTTCGATCTTGCGGGCGCGAGCCACCAGCAGCTTGTCTTCTTCCGACAGCTCGTCCATGCCGAGAATGGCGATGATGTCCTGCAGCGACTTGTAACGCTGCAAAACGCGCTGCACTTCGCGGGCGACGCGATAATGGTCTTCACCCACAACGCGCGGATCGAGAATGCGCGACGTCGAGTCGAGCGGGTCAACGGCGGGATAGATGCCCTTTTCCGAAATCGCACGGTTCAACACGGTCGTTGCATCCAAGTGAGCGAACGAGGCGGCCGGTGCGGGGTCGGTCAAGTCGTCGGCAGGCACGTAAATGGCCTGCACCGAGGTGATCGAACCCTTCGTTGTGGTCGTGATGCGCTCCTGCAGGGCGCCCATGTCGGTGGCCAGCGTCGGCTGGTAGCCCACGGCCGAAGGGATGCGCCCGAGAAGAGCCGACACTTCGGAACCTGCCTGGGTGAAGCGGAAGATGTTGTCGACGAAGAAGAGCACGTCCTGACCCTGGTCGCGGAAGTATTCGGCAACCGTCAGGCCGGTCAGCGCGACGCGGGCGCGGGCGCCCGGCGGCTCGTTCATCTGGCCGAAGATCAGGGCGCATTTCGAGCCATCGGTCGAACCCTTGCTGGGGTCCTTGTTCACGCCGGACTCGATCATCTCGTGATAGAGGTCATTGCCTTCGCGGGTACGTTCACCCACGCCTGCGAACACGGAGAAGCCGCCGTGCTTCTTGGCAACGTTATTGATCAGTTCCTGGATGAGAACGGTCTTGCCGACGCCGGCGCCGCCGAACAGGCCGATCTTGCCACCACGCGCGTAGGGCGCGAGCAGGTCGACGACCTTGATGCCGGTCACGAGGATCTGGGCTTCGGTCGACTGTTCGGTGAACTTCGGGGCTTCGGCGTGGATGGGGCGCATCTCGACGCCCTTGACCGGACCTGCCTCGTCGATGGGCTCGCCGATGACATTGACAATGCGGCCGAGCGTGGCGGGACCGACCGGAACCGAGATGGCGCGGCCGGTATCACTCACGGGCTGGCCGCGAACCAGACCTTCGGTCGAGTCCATGGCGATGGCCCGGACGGTGGATTCGCCCAGATGCTGCGCCACTTCCAGAACCAGGCGCTGGCCTGCGTTCGTCGTTTCGAGCGCGTTCAGAATGGCGGGGAGCTGGCCTTCGAACTGCACGTCGACGACGGCGCCGATGACCTGGGTGACCTTGCCTGTGGCTTTGACGCTTGCGTTCATTGATCTGCCTCTTAGAGCGCCTCTGCGCCCGAAATGATTTCGATGAGTTCCTTGGTAATCTGTGCCTGACGCGAGCGGTTGTACTTCAGCGTCAGGGCGCCGATGACTTCACCGGCATTGCGTGTCGCGGCATCCATCGCGGCCATGCGGGCACCCTGTTCGGAGGCCTGGTTCTCGAGCAGGGCCCGGAACAGCTGGACGGAGACGTTGCGCGGCAGGATGTCGTTCAGGATCTGCTCTTCATCCGGCTCGTAGGTGTAGGATGCGCCCTTCAGGTCTGCGGGCTTGGCGCCTTCCGGCATTTGGGCCGGAATGAGGCGCAGGGCCGTCGGGATCTGGCTGATCACCGAGCGGAATCGCGCATAGAACAGCGTGGCGACATCGATTTCGCCGGCCTCGAAGAGGTCGAGAACCTGGCGGGCCACCGGCTGGGCCTGGGCAAAGCCGATGCGGCGCACTCCGGTAAACTCGACCGTGCCGATGATCAGGTGCGCATAGAGGCGCTTCAGCTGGTCACGACCCTTGCGGCCGACACAGAGGATCTTGACCTTCTTTCCTTCGCGCGTCAGGCGCTCGATGTGCTGGCGCGCGAGCTTGACGATGTTGGTGTTGAAGCCGCCGCAGAGGCCGCGATCCGCTGTCATCACGACAAGCAGATGCGTGTCGTCACGACCGGTGCCGGCGAGCAGCTTGGGTGCACCTGGCTGTCCGGCCACGCCGGCGGCGAGGTTGGCCAGCACGCCCTGCATCTTTTCTGCGTAGGGGCGTGCAGCTTCGGCTGCATCCTGCGCGCGCTTCAGCTTGGAGGCTGCAACGAGCTGCATCGCGCGCGTGATCTTGCGCGTGGATTTCACGCTCACGATACGGTTGCGGAGGTCCTTTAAGCTTGGCATCGGGGCTTACGCAAAGCTCTTGATGACGGATTCGAGGACTGCCTTGAGCTTGCTTTCCAGATCCGGCGTGAGAGCCTTTTCCTTGCGGATGCCTTCAAGGATTTCCTTGTGGCTGGCGCGCAGGGTCTGGAGCAATTGCTGCTCGAAGCGACCGATCTGGTTGACGGCGAGCTTGTCGAGGTAGCCACGCGTTCCCGCGTAGATCGACACGACCTGCTCTTCAACCGGGAACGGCGCGAACTGCGGCTGCTTGAGCAGCTCCGTCAGACGCTGGCCGCGGTTGAGAAGGCGCTGTGTCACCGCGTCGAGGTCGGAACCGAACTGCGCGAATGCCGCCATTTCGCGGTACTGCGCGAGGTCCGACTTCATCGTACCGGCAACCTGCTTCATCGCCTTGATCTGCGCCGACGAGCCGACGCGTGACACCGAGATACCGACGTTCACCGCCGGGCGGATGCCCTGGTAGAAGAGTTCGGTTTCAAGGAAGATCTGGCCGTCGGTGATCGAGATCACGTTGGTCG